>NZ_PSVB01000005.1:0-210631 GCF_002932165.1 Rathayibacter sp. AY1F8 | reverse complement strand
TCCACATCCCCGAGGACGACACCCAGGAGTCCGACCCGCGCGTCGTCTGACCCGTTCCCCCCGCACCGACGCCCCGGTGCCGTTCGGCCCGGGGCGTCGGTGCGGGGGGAACGGGTCAGACGACGCGCGGGTCGGACTCCTGGGTGTCGTCCTCGGGGATGTGGACGTCCTGGACGGTCACGTTGATCTCGGCGACCTCCATGCCGGCGATGTGCTGGATGGCGTCGGCGACGGCGGAGCGCACGTCCTCGGCGACCTTCTGCAGCGGCGCGGGGTACTCGGCGACGATGGTGATGTCGGCGGCGACCTGGCGCTCGCCGACCTCGACCTTGACGCCCTGGCCGCGGTCGTCGTTGCCGATCGCGCTGCGGATGGCGCCGATCGCTCGGGCCGCTCCTCCGCCGAGGGCGTGGACGCCCGGGACCTCGCGCGCGGCGATGCCGGCGACCTTGGCGATGACGCCGTCCTCGATCACGGTGCGTCCGGATCCGGTGCTGGTCTGACGGGTGGTGGTCGCGGTGGTCTCGGCCATGGTCTCCTCTTTCGCTCGGGGCCCGATCGCTCGATCAGGCGGGGTATGCAGGTAGGACGCTCCGTCGACGCCGAACGTCACGGTCGGATCCGGCCCGCCCAGGCAACTGCCAGAGAGGCGGGCCGGGCCGGTCCGGTCCTCTCAGGAACGCGGTCGACGCCCGTCGATTCGCCCTCGGCCCGGTGCTGTGGTGGCATGGAGCCGTGACCGACGCGACCGCCCCGCAGGCGCCCCTCCCCGATCGGACGGCCGAGCGCATGCGGCCGCGCGCCCTGCTCGTCCTGGCCCTGATCGGCGCGGTCGGCGGGACCCTGTCGGGCGCGTTCGGCGTCGGCGGCGGGATCGTGATGGTGCCGATGCTGATCGCGTGGGCCGGGATGGACCAGCGCCGCGCCTCCGCCACCTCGCTGCTCGCGATCGCTCCGACCTCGGTCGCCGGAGCGTTCGGCTACGCCCTCGCCGGTCAGGTCGCCTGGGTCCCGGCGGCGGTGATCGCGGCTGCGGCGATGCTCGGGGCGGTGGCCGGATCCTGGCTGCTCGCGCGGCTGCCCCTCGGCGTGCTGCGCTGGATGTTCGTGGCGCTGCTCGTGGCCGCGGCGGTGCGGATGGCCGTGTTCGGCTCGAACGACACCGGCGACGTCGCCGAGGGCTGGGGCGTGTGGCCCGGATTCGCGGGGCTCGGCATCGGGATGGGCGTCGCTTCCGGCCTCTTCGGCATCGGCGGCGGAGCGATCGCCGTGCCGGTCCTGGTCGGCGCCTTCGGGCTCGCGGACCTCCTGGCCAAGGGCACCTCGCTGGCCGCGATGATCCCCACGGCGGTCACCGGCTCGATCGCGAACGCCCGGCGCGGCCTGCTCGACGTGCGCGCGGGCCTCGTGGTCGGGCTCACCGCGACGGCGTTCTCCTTCGCCGGAGTGGCGCTCTCCTTCCTCCTGCCGGCGCGCGTGTCCGGGATCCTCTTCGCGGTCCTCCTCCTGCTCGCGGCGGTGCAGCTCGCCCTCCGCGGGCGGCGCCGCTGAGCCCTGCACGACGCGGACCCCCGCCGTCAACGCCCTGTCCGATCCGTCGCAGACGCTCGTAGCGTCGTCGCGATCGGGCGCGGGCCCGGAGGGGCGGGAGCACGATGGAGCAGCAGCAGCGCGAGCAGCAGGGCCGGCAGCAGCGGCGAGGGGGCGGCGCGAGCCTGCACCGGGACGTCGCGCCCGGAGTGCACCGGCTCGAGCACGCCTGGACGAACCTCTACCTGATCGAGGAGGCCGGCCGGCTGACCGTCGTCGACGCCGGACTCCCGAGGACGTGGCCGCACCTGATCCGTGCGCTGGAGGTGCTCGGCCGCTCGCTCGGCGACATCGACGCCCTCGTGCTGACCCACGCGCACTTCGACCACCTCGGCGTCGCCCGCAGCCTCGTCCGGCGGGGCGTCCCCGTGCACCTGCACGCGGCCGACGAGCCGCTCGCCGCGCAGCCCTACTCCTACCGCCGCCAGCGCACCCCGTTGGTGTACCCGCTGCTGCACCCCTCCGCGATCCCGGTGCTCGGCGCGATGGCCCGTGCCGGGGCGCTCGCGGTGCCGCCCGTGCACGGGACGCTGCCGCTGACCGCCGGAGAGGTGCTCGACGTGCCCGGGTCGCCCCGCGTGCTCGCGACTCCGGGGCACACCGACGGGCACGTCTCGCTGCACCTTTCCGAGCGCGACGCGGTGATCGGCGGAGACGCCCTGGTCACGCTCGACCCCTACTCCGCGCGCACCGGCCCGCACCTGGTCGCGCGCGCCGCCACCGCCGACACGGCGCTGTCCCTCGACTCGCTGCGGGTCCTCGCCGGGACCGGGGCGCGGACCCTCCTCCCCGGCCACGGCGCGCCCTGGCGCCTGGGCGTCGCGGCGGCGGCCGAGCTCGCGGCGCGGACGCCGATCGCCTAGGGCGCGCCGCCGCAGGCCGCTCGGACGCCGGTGGCCTGCCTCTCCGAACGACCCCGCCCCGCAGCCGTGGCACCATCGGAGTTGATGTCGATCCCCGGTCCCGCATGAGCGCGGTCAGCTACCAGGCCGCGTCGATCCCCCTCCGCCTGGCCAGCGCCGGCATGGTCGTCGCCCTCCCCGTCCTCGCCGTCGAGCGTCTCGGCGACGTCGCGCTCGGCGGTGCCCTGACCGGAGCGGCGCTCTTCCCCGCCGTGATCGCCGCGCCGCTGGTCGGCACGGTGCTCGACCGGGTCCGCCGCCCCCGCCGGCTCCTGGTCGGCGCCGCGCTCACGACCGCCGTCGCCTTCGCGGTCGCCGCCTTCCTCGGCGAGGTGCCGACGCCGCTCATCGTGGTACTGCTGCTCCTCGCGGGGCTCGCGACGCCCGTCTACATGGGCGGCATGTCGAGCTTCGTCACGAGCGCCATCCCGGAGCCGCGCCGCGCCTACGCGCAGGACTCGCTCTCGTACACGGTCGCCTCGATCAGCGGGCCGGCCATCGTGGGCCTCGCGGTCGGAGTCGGGGGAGCGCGGACCGCGATGCTCGCCATGGCGGTCCTCGCCCTCATCGGCGTCGTCGGGTCGCTCGGCCTGGCGATGGAGGCCCGTCCGGCGCCGACCGTCGGCGTGCTGCGGACGATCGTCGCGGGCGTCACCCACCTCGTGCGACACCGTCCGATCGCGGTGGTCACCTCGGCGGGCACGCTCAGCCAGGTCGCGGGCGGAGCGGCGGGAGTCGCGGCGATCAGCCTCTCGGTGGAGCGGCTGGGCAGCACCGACGCAGCCGCGTGGATCCTGACCGCCTTCGCCGTGGGCGGCCTGCTCGGCGCCCTCGCCGTGGCGGCCCGCCGCTGGACCCGCCGTCCGCCGGCGTGGACCATGGGCGCCGCCTACATCGCGACCGGCGCCGTCCTCCTGATCGCCGTCCCCGACCTGGGCGTCGTCGTGGCGATCGCCGCCTTCGCGGTCGCGGGCGTCTTCACGGCCCCCTCGAACGCGGCGATGCTGCTGCTGCGCGACCAGGAGAGCCCCGCCGCCGTCCGCTCGCAGGTGTTCACGATCGGCGCGGGGCTGCGCTCCGCCGCCGCGGCCGTCGGCGCCGTGCTGGCGGGAGCGGCGTCCGGCCTCGGAGCCTCCTGGCTCGTCTCGGGGATCGCCGTGGTCTGGATCGGCTCCGGCCTGCTCCTGCGCCTGTTCCCCGCGCGCGACCGCGACTGACCCGGGCCGCGCGCGGAGCGCTCGGCGGGACCGGCACCTCCGCGCGCGGGGATCGCGATCAGGCCGCGACGCCCGCCAGCGTGCCCGTGCTCGGCCCGTTCGGGTCGGTGATCATGCAGTTGATCGTGCGGTCGCCCGTGCCCCAGCTCTCGGCGGTCGGGTAGTAGTAGCTGAAGTCGTACGCCGAGTCCTGGTAGCCGATCCCGGTGAACGACTCGAACGCCGTGACGCAGTCGGTCTCGGCCTGCTCCGTCGCGACGGACTCGCCCGGGTACTCGTCGGCGTCGGCCATCGTCAGGTTCTGGAACACCTCGTAGACGTGCGGGTCGGTGCAGGGCACGGTCGGCACGTCGGTGACCTCGGTCGCCTCCTCGCTGAGCTCGCCGTTCAGGCAGTCGCCCACGCGCAGCTGGAAGACGTCGGTCGTCCCGCCCTCGGTGATCTCCCCGGTCTCGTCGTCGCGGGTCTCGCCTCCCATCAGGCCGTTCAGGCCCGAGCAGCCGGTCAGGCCGAGGGTGAGGGCCGCGCCGGCGGCCAGGGCGAGGGCGGTTCTGCGGCGGTTCATGGCGACTCCCGGGATCAGCGGTACGGAGGTGTTCCTGTGACGACTCCCAGGCTAGAGGTGCAGGGCATCCGTCCCGAGGGGGATGCACCCGATCCGGATCTCCACTTTCCGGAGTAGCGGACGCTCAGCCCGGTCCGGTCGAATGGGGTCATGGCTCAGAAGACGGTCGCAGACCAGCTCATCGCTCAGCTCATCGACGCCGGCGTCTCCCGCATCTACGGGATCGTCGGCGACTCGCTGAATCCGATCGTCGACGCGGTGCGCCGCAGCGGCGGCTCCGAGAAGGGAGGCATCGACTGGATCCACGTGCGCAACGAGGAGGCGGCCGCCTTCGCCGCCGGCGCGGAGGCGCAGCTCACCGGGCGCCTCGCCGTCTGCGCCGGCAGCTGCGGCCCCGGCAACCTGCACCTGATCAACGGCCTCTACGACGCGCACCGCTCCTCCGCCCCGGTGCTCGCCATCGCGAGCCACATCCCCAGCAACGAGATCGGCTCGTCCTACTTCCAGGAGACGCACCCGGACAGGCTCTTCGTCGAGTGCTCGAACTACCGCGAGCTGATCTCGACCGCCGCCCAGGCCCCGCGGGTCGTCAACGCCGCGATGCGCAGCGCGGTGGCGCTCCGCGGAGTCGCCGTGGTCACCCTCCCCGGCGATATCGCCGAGCTGGAAGCGGTGGACGGCTTCCCCGCGTTCGTGCTGCCGTCGACGCCCGTCCTGGTCCCCGCCGACGCCGACGTCCGCGCCCTCGCGGCCGCGATCGACCAGGCGCGGACCGTCGCGATCTTCGCGGGCGCCGGAGTGCAGAACGCGCACGACGAGGTCGTCGCCTTCGCCGAGCTGGTGGGCGCGCCCGTCGGGCACAGCCTGCGCGGCAAGGAGTGGATCCAGTACGACAACCCCTACGACGTCGGCATGACGGGCCTCCTCGGCTACGGAGCGGCGCACGCCGGCATGCACGACGCCGACCTGCTCCTCCTCCTCGGCACCGACTTCCCCTACGAGCAGTTCCTCCCTAACGCCTCGAAGGTGGTGATCGCTCAGGTCGACAGCGACGCCTCGAAGCTCGGTCGCCGCGTCAGCGTCGCGCACCCCGTCCACGGCGACGTGGCGGCGACCCTCACCGCGCTGACCCCGCTCGTGCAGCGGAAGGACCACCGCTTCCTCGACAAGACGCTGAAGAAGCACGAGAAGCTGGTCACCGGAGTCGTCGGGAAGTACACCGAGGTCGGCACGCGCAGCCCGATCCACCCCGAGCTCGTCGCGTCCACGCTCGACGGCCTGCTCTCCGAGGACGCGATCGTCACCGCCGACACCGGCATGGGCAACGTCTGGCAGGCCCGCTACATCACCCCCAACGGGAAGCGGCGCCTGCTCGGCTCGTACATGCACGGCTCGATGGCGAACGCGCTGCCGCAGGCGGTCGGCGCGCAGCTCTCGCACCCGGGGCGCCAGGTCGTCTCGCTGAGCGGCGACGGCGGGCTCTCGATGCTGATGGGCGAGCTGGTCACGGTCGCCGCCTACCGGCTGCCCGTGACGATCGTCGTGTTCAACAACTCCACGCTCGGGCTGGTGAAGGTCGAGATGCTGGTCGACGGCTTCCCGGACTTCGCTGTCGACGTGCCGATGGTCGACTACGCGAAGGTGGCGGAGGCGATCGGCATCCGCGGAATCCGCGTCGAGGACCCGCGCTACGTGGAGGAGGCCCTCCGCTCGGCGCTCGCCGACGGCGGCCCGGTCCTCGTCGACGTGGTGACGGATCCGCTCGCCCTCTCGCTCCCGCCCACGATCACGGGCGCGCAGGTGAAGGGCTTCGCGCTGGCGGTCTCGAAGATCGTGATGAACGGAGGAGCGGGCGAGGCCGTCGCGCTGGCCCGCACCAACATCAAGCACGCCCTCCGATGATCGACGCCCGGGCGCTCGCGAGCGGCACCTGGTTCGTCCGGGGCTCCTCGCTGCCGCTCTGGCGCTCGCGGTCGGGGGTGGCGATCACGTACGCGCCGCTCCCGACCGGCGGGATCGGCGACGTCGTCAGCTGGCGCGGCCGCACGCGCTCGCACTACGTGGTCGGGATCGACACCCCCGACCCGCACGATCCGTCCGGCTTCCGCTGGCGGGGCGTCGAGCCGCTGACCCTCCTCGCCCGCAGTCGCTGGTCGTTCGTCGCCGCCGACGAGGAGGCGGGCTGGGCGCTCACCCGCTTCGCCCGGACGCCGTTCACGCCCGCCGGCGTCGACGTGTACGTCCGCGACCCGCACCCGGCCCGCGGCGTCCTCGCGGCGGCGCTCGCCGCCTGCGCCGCCGACCCGCGCACGTCCGCGCTGCGCCCGCGCCTCTTCGAGGTCGCGCCCTGACTCCTGTGCGCGCGCCCTCCCGTGAGGCGTCATGAACGGCCGTCATCCCGCTCGGATGACGACCGTTCGCGACCCCTCGGCGGTCGTCGATGCGGGGACCGTTCGGCGAGTGCTCGTCGCAGGCGCTCGACGGAGCGCTCGGGGTGCGGGACGAACTCGGCGCCGACGATGCGGACGACGCGGACGCCGATCGAGGCGAGGTCGTCGTAGCGGCCGAGGTCGCGCGCGAAGCGCCGGTTGCTGGTGCGGTGATCGTCGCCCTCGTAGTCCCACGCGACCCGCTCCGCGGGATACCAGCCGTCCGGCCGCCCGACGAAGACCCCGTCGGAGTCGAACAGCGGCTCCTGCAGCACCGGCTCCGGGAGGCCCGCCCGCACCGACGCGAGCCGGAACCGCGACTCCTGTCGCGACTCCGCCCCGTCCCGCACCAGAGCGAGCGCGGCGCGGAGCCGCACCGAGCCCCGACCGCGGAAGGACGACACGCGCTCCCGCAGGTCGGGCAGCGGCACCCAGGGCCGTCGATCGGCCGGATCGCCGACGACCGGCGTGCGCACCAGCGCGTCGCCCACCGCGACGAGGTCGTCCGGCTCGAGGAGCGCGGAGAGATGGCAGAAGAGCGAGGCCGGATCGGTGAGGGGCAGTCCGCGGCGCAGGACGCGGCGGACGTCGGGATCGGCGAGGGCGTGGCCGACGACGTTCCGGTGCCGGGGAGCGCGTCCCGGCCGGCGGACGCTGACGTGCACCGGCTCGTCCGCAGCGGCGGGCGGGAGGTCGAGCGGCCAGAGCCGCGCCGCCGTCACGTGGCTCAGGAGAGCCTCCGGACCGACCAGCGCGAGGAGCGCCTGCGCGCGCAGGCGCAGGTCGGGGTCGGGGTCGGCGGTGCGGACCCCGTGGAAGGGCCGGTGGAGGTCGGAGCTGCGGAGCCGCCCGCGGCTCAGTCCGCTCGCGCGAGCGTCAGCGACGGTGAAGGCGCGGCAGCGGAGTCCGATCGGAAGCGGCGAGGGATCGTGCATCCGGCCACTGTCCCGCCTCCCGGTCCGCGTGAACCGGTTCTCCACAGGTCGGATCCTGCGCCCTTCCCGCTCGTCCGCGTCCCTGCGTCGCGAACGGCCGCCATCCCGCTCGGATGACGACCGTTCGCGACCCCTCAACGAGCCGGTGCGCGCATGTGCGGGCGCGTCACTCGCCGAGCGTGATCGCCTGCGCCTCGACGAGCTCGGGCTCGGGCTCGTGGGCGTCGGCGCGGGCCAGGGTGCGGCGTCCGAGCAGCACGATCAGCGCGGCGACGGCGACGGCTCCGGCTGCGGCGTACATCGGGAAGGCCGGCGAGATCGCGGCGGCCAGGGCGGAGGCGGCGGGCGGGGCGATCGCGCCGCCGAGGAAGCGGACGCCGGAGTAGGCGGACGAGGCGACGGAGCGGGGCAGGTCGGTCGCCTCCATCACGCACTCGGTGAGCACCGTGTTGACGACTCCGAGCAGCAGGCCGCCGACGATGATGCAGACGATCAGGCCGACACGGGACGAGATCACGAGGCCGCCGGCGATCAGGTCGAGCGCGAGCAGAAGCAGCACCGAGCGCAGCACGACGGTGCGCGGGAGGCGCCGGGTGAGCAGCGGAGCGACGAACACGGAGGTGATCGCCACGCCCAGGCCCCAGCCGAAGAACGTGAAGCCGAGGCCCATCTCGTCCAGCCCGAGCGGGTAGGGCGTGTAGGCGAGCAGCACGAAGAAGCCGATGTTGTAGAACAGGGCGGCGCCCGCCAGCGTGCGGATGGCCGGGACCTTGAGGGCCGCGAAGGGCGCCGAGAGCGGAGTCGGAGCGGGCTTGGGGCCGTCCTCCCGCAGGAGCGTCGCGATGGCGATGAAGCCGACGGCCATCAGCACGGCGGTCCCGAAGAACGGGCCGCGCCACGAGACGCTGCCGAGGAGCCCGCCGAGCAGCGGGCCGACGGCGATGCCGATGCCCAGCGCGGCCTCGTAGAGCACGATCGCCGCGGAGGAGCCTCCGCTCGCCGCGCCGACGATGGTCGACAGCGCGGTCGAGATGAACAGCGCGTTGCCGAAGCCCCAGCCCGCGCGGAAGCCGATGACGCCCTCGACGCTGCCCGCCGTGCCGGCGAGCGCGGCGAACACCACGATCAGCACCAGGCCGATCATGAGGGTCTTCTTGGCGCCGATGCGGCTGGAGAGCCAGCTGGTGAAGAACATCACGACGCCGGTGATGACGAGGTAGCTCGTGAAGAGCAGGGAGGTCTCGGTCGGAGTCGCCTGCAGGCTCTCGGCGATGGCCGGGAGGATCGGGTCGACCAGGCCGATCCCCATGAAGGCGATCACCGCGGCGAAGGCGACGGCCCAGACGGCCAGCGGCTGCTTCAGGATCGAGCCCTGGGCGGGCGAGTGGGGGGAGGTGGTCACGGCGTGGAGCCTTTCTCGGGGAAGGAGCGGACGGGGGTGTCGGCGATCCGGGCGACGCGGGCCTCGACGAGGGTCGCGGCGCGCTCGAGGGCGAGGCGGTCGTCCTCGTCGAGGTCCTCGAACAGCGGGGCGAGGGCGGCCTCGAGGCGGAGCCGGTGCTCGGCGAGGGCGTCGAAGCCGGCGGGAGTGCCCTCGATCAGCCAGGCGCGGCCGTCGCCGGCGTCGTGGACGCGGCGGATCCAGCCGGCCTCGTCGAGACGGGCGATGATGCCGGTCATCGTCGGCTGGGTGACGCGGGCCCGCTCGGCGAGCTCGCCGAGGCGGGAGGGGGAGGCGGTGCGCAGCTCGGCGAGCGTCGACCAGACTGCTCCGGACTGCGCGCCGAGCCCGGTCGCGCCGCTCGCCCGGCCCGCGAACCGCGTGAGGGCGGTGGCGGCGGAGGCGAGACGCACGGGGGCACTGGGATCGGGCACGAGAAACAATATAGCACGCCTATGTAGTTCGATGGAGGGCGCTTCGAGTCCACCCTCCGTCGGGCGCACGCACTGACGTTCTCCTCCGCTTCTGTGACAGGATCATCCGTATTCGCGCGTCCACTCCCGCGATCACCGACGGAAAGAGAAGTCATGTCCCCCAGCGAGCACGACGTCGTCGTGATCGGAGCCGGTGCCACCGGACTCACCGCGGCGCTCCGGCTGCAGCAGCACGGACGCGACGTCGTCGTCGTCGAGGCGCGCGAGCGCGTGGGCGGGCGGCTCGAGACCCGCGTGGTCGACGGGCAGCTCCTCGAGCTCGGCGGCCAGTGGGTCTCGCCGGACCAGACGGCGCTCCTCGAGACCCTCGACGAGCTCGGCCTCGGCACCTACTCCCGCTACCGCGAGGGCGAGAGCGTCTACATCGGCGCCGACGGCTCCGCTCGCCGCTTCACCGGCGACATCTTCCCGGGGAGCGAGCGCACCGAGTCCGAGATCTCCCGCCTGATCGAGGTGCTCGACCGCCTCGTCGCCGAGACGGACCCGGCGGCGCCATGGACGCATCCGCTCGCCCGCGACTACGACCGCATCACCTTCGCCGCCTGGCTGGAGCAGCAGAGCGACGACGAGGAGGCGCGGGCCAACATCGCCCTCTTCCTCGCCGACGCCATGCTCACCAAGCCGGCGCACGCCTTCTCCCTCCTCCAGGCGCTCCTCATGGCCGCGAGCGCGGGGAGCTTCAGCAACCTGGTCGACGCCGACTTCATCCTCGACAAGCGCGTGATCGGCGGCCTCCAGCAGGTCCCGGAGCGGCTCGCCGAGCGCCTCGGCGCCGAGCGCGTCCTGCTCGGGCACCCGGTCCGCTCCGTCCGCCACGGCGACGACGGGGTCGAGGTGCGCGCCGACAGCGTCGTCCTCCGCGCCCGCCGCGCGATCGTCGCCGTGCCGCCGAACCTCGTCGGCCGCATCTCGTTCGACCCGCCGCTCCCGCGCCTGCGGCAGCAGGCCCTGCAGCACCAGTCGCTCGGCCTCGTGATCAAGGTGCACGCCACGTACGCCACGCCCTTCTGGCGCGCCGCCGGCCTCTCCGGCACCGCGTTCAGCCCGCACTCGCTCGTGCACGAGGCCTACGACAACTCGAACCACGGGGAGGAGCGCGGCACCCTGGTCGGCTTCGTCTCGGACGAGAAGGCCGACCGCGTGCTCGCGCTCGACGAGGCGGAGCGGAAGGCCGCGATCCTCGACTCGCTCGCCGCCTACTTCGGCCCGGCCGCACTCGATCCGGTCGTCTACTACGAGAGCGACTGGGCGTCCGAGGAGTGGACGCAGGGCGCGTACGCCGCGAGCTTCGACCTGGGCGGGCTGACCCGGTACGGCGCGCTGCAGCTGGAGCCGGTGGGTCCGCTCCGCTTCGGCACGAGCGACCTCGCCGCCGAGGGCTACCAGCACGTCGACGGCGCCATCCGCGTCGGCAGGCGCCTGGCACAGGAGATCATCGACGAGGACGGCGCGACCGCACCGGCCCCCCAGCGCGAAGGAGCACAGCCCGCATGAGCACCCACTACGCCGTGATCGACCCGGCCACGGGGGAGACCCTCCGCGAGTACCCGACCCTCGGCGACGCCGAGCTGACCGCGGCGATCGGCTCGGCGCAGGACGCGTACTCCTCCTGGTCGCGGACCGTGCCCGTCGCGACCCGCGCGGCGCTGATCGCCCGCGTGGCAGAGCTGCACGTCGAGCGCGCCGACGAGCTCGCGGCGATCATCGTCCGCGAGATGGGCAAGCCGCTCGACCAGGCGCAGGGCGAGGTCGGCTTCGCCGCCGACATCTACCGCTACTACGCCGAGAACGGCGAGGCCTTCCTCGCCGACGAGCCGATCGAGCTCGCCGAGGGCACCGGCTCCGCGCTGATCCGCCGCGCCGGGCTGGGCGTGCTGCTGGGCATCATGCCGTGGAACTTCCCCTACTACCAGGTGGCCCGCTTCGCCGGCCCGAACGTGGTCGCGGGCAACACGATCCTGCTCAAGCACGCGCCGCAGTGCCCGGAGTCGGCCGCCGCCATCGCCGACATCTTCCATACCGCGGCCGAGGAGCTGGACGCGCCCGCCGGCGTCTACGTGAACCTCTACGCCACGAACGAGCAGGCCGCGACCGTCATCGCCGACCCCCGGGTCCAGGGTGTCTCCGTCACCGGCTCCGAGCGGGCCGGCGCGGCCGTCGCGGAGCTCGCGGGCCGCCATCTGAAGAAGGTCGTGCTCGAGCTCGGCGGCTCCGACCCGTTCGTGCTCCTGTCGACCGACGACCTCGACAAGGCGGTCGAGGACGCGGTCGCCGCGCGCCTGGACAACAACGGCCAGTCCTGCAACGCCGCGAAGCGCTTCATCGTGATCGACGAGCTGTACGACGCGTTCGCCGAGAAGTTCACGGAGGCGTTCACCCGCGCCCAGCCGGCCGATCCGTTCGCGGAGGGCACCCTCCTCGGCCCGCTCTCCTCCTCCGCCGCGACGGAGCGCCTCGAGGCGCAGCTGGCGGCCGCGCGCGAGCAGGGGGCCACCGTCCGCGCCAGCGGCGAGGTGACCGGCAACTTCTTCCCGCCCGCCGTGCTCGAGGGCGTCACGCCCGCGATGGACGCCTACCGCGAGGAGTTCTTCGGCCCCGTCGCCGCGCTCTACCGCGTCCGCGACGAGGACGAGGCGATCGCCCTCGCGAACGACACCCCCTACGGCCTCGGCTCCTACCTCTACACGACCGACCAGGAGCAGGCGCTGCGCCTGGCGGACCGGATCGACGCGGGGATGGTCTGGATCAACCTCGTCCTCGGCGACGCGGCCGAGCTGCCCTTCGGCGGCGTGAAGCGCTCGGGCACCGGCCGCGAGATGGGCCGCCCCGCCCTCGAGGAGTTCGTGAACAAGAAGCTCATCCGCATCGCGTGAGACGGGCGCGGGCCGGGCCCCGGAGTCGATCCGGAGCCCGGCCCGCAGCCGCTCGGCCTGCGCCCGCTCACTTCTTCGTCAGCGACGACTCCTTGTGCGCGGCCTTCGCGTCGGTCTTGTCGCTCTGCACGATCCAGTAGGGCTCGTCGTCCGAGGCGTTGAACTTCTGCCCCTCGAACTGGAACTCCTTCGTCTTCTTCTCGACCAGCTCGCCGTGGGTCTCGCCCTGCGAGGTGTTCCAGCTGATCTTGTCGCCCTTCTTCACGAGGCGGCTCCTCTCTCTCGGTCGCGCCGGAGCGCGGTGGTCCCGTCGCGCGGGAGCGCGATGGTGGTGGTGACGTCGACGATCGCCGGAGCGGCGGGCGCCGACGAGAAGCCGAACCGCACGGGCGGCGAGAGCGGGCGCAGCGGGCCGAGGTCCTCCTCCGCCAGCACCGCGTGGACGCCCTCGACGCGGCGGATCGCCCGCACGCCGTAGTACTCGCGGCGTCCGTGCCCTGCCGACCCGGCCGTGCTCACTCCGCGGACGAGCAGGGAGGCGACCGGCGAGATCGCGGTCAGCCATGCCGGGTGCTCGGCGAGCGGTCGTGGAACGATCCGCAGCAGCCGGCCGAGCGGAGTGAGACCGCCGAGCTCCAGTCGCACCGCGAGCGGTCCGGCCGCGACGGACAGGCCGCCCGCGATCCTCCGCCACGACACCGGCGCGATCCGCACCTCGTCGAACGCGTACGTCGACCCGATGAAGTCCGCGACCTCGCGGGTCGGTGCGATCAGGAGGCGGTGGCCGTCGCCGTCCTCGACCATCGCGTCGGCGAACGGGCCGAAGGGGGTGTCCTCCCAGAGGCCCAGCACGATCCTCGTGCCCGAGGACGTGCCGAACCCCGCGATGCGCCCGCCGAAGCGGAGGAGCCGCGGGGTCCGGCCGGTCATCAGGAGGCCGAGCGCAGCAGCGTGAACGAGCCGTCGCGGACGATCAGCGTGGTGACCTCGCCCTCGACGACCTGCTCCGGGTCGCTCGAGGCGGCCAGCGTCCACTCGGCGCCGGGCGCCTCGGGAACGGTGAACTCGACGCCGTTCTCCGCCGCGTTCAGCAGCAGGGCGAAGCTCGCGCTGCCCTCGTGCTCGAACACGAAGGTGATCGAGCGGGCGTCGGGGTTGTCCCAGTCCTCGTCGGCGAAGCCCTGCGCGTCGGAGCGGAGGATGTCGACCGTGTCGGGGCCGCCGTCGCCGGGGGCGCGGCGGAACCACTTCGGGCGCAGCGCCGGCTCCGCGGCGCGGAGGGCGATCAGCTCGCGGGTGAAGGCGAGCAGCTCGCGGTCCGCGTTCTCCCAGTCGAACCACGAGATCTCGTCGTCCTGGCAGTAGGCGTTGTTGTTGCCGCCCTGCGTGCGGGCGATCTCGTCGCCGCCCAGGATCATCGGCACGCCGGCCGAGAGCAGCAGCGTCGCGAGGAAGTTGCGGCGCATGCGGTCGCGGCGCTCGTTGACCGCCTCGTTCTCGGTCGGGCCCTCGGCGCCGTTGTTGGAGGAGCGGTTGTCGCTCTCGCCGTCGTTGTTGTCCTCGCCGTTGGCCGCGTTGTGCTTGCGCGAGTACGCGGTGAGGTCGGCGAGGGTGAAGCCGTCGTGCGCGGTGACGAAGTTGATGCTGGAGACCGGCGAGCGGCGGTCGGCCTCGTACACGTCGGGGGAGCCGAGGACGCGCTGCGCGGTCGTGCCGAGCACCGAGTCGGCGCCGTTCCAGAAGTCGCGCACGTCGTCGCGGAACTTCCCGTTCCACTCCGACCAGTCCGCGGGGAAGCCGCCGACCTGGTAGCCGGCGGTGTCCCACGGCTCGGCGATCATCTTGACGGGCGCGAGCACCGGGTCCTGCGCGATCAGGTCGAGGAAGGCGCTGTGCACCTCGGCCTCGCCGGTCTGACGGGTGAGGGTGGTGGCGAGGTCGAAGCGGAAGCCGTCGATGTGCATCTCGGTCACCCAGTAGCGCAGGGAGTCCATGATCAGGCCGAGCGCGGCCGGGTGCGCGACGTTGAGGCTGTTGCCGGTGCCGGTGGTGTCGAAGTAGTTCGCGCGGTCCTCCTCCACCAGGCGGTAGTAGGAGCCGTTGTCGATGCCCTTGAACGAGAGGGTGGGGCCCTTGTCGTTGCCCTCGGCGGTGTGGTTGTAGACCACGTCGAGGATGACCTCGAGGCCGGCCTCGTGGAACGCCTTGACCATGGCCTTGAACTCGTCGACCTGCGAGCCGTCGTCGCCGGCGTGCGAGTACTCGTTGTGCGGCGCGAAGAAGCCGAGGGAGTTGTAGCCCCAGTAGTTGCGCAGGCCCTTCTCCTCGAGGTGCGAGTCCTGCACGAACTGGTGCACGGGGAGCAGCTCGACCGAGGTCACGCCCAGGTCGGTGAAGTGCTTGATCGCGGCGGGGTGAGCGAGGCCGCGGTAGGTGCCGCGGATGTCCTCGGGCACGTCGGGGTGCAGCTTCGTGAAGCCCTTCACGTGCACCTCGTAGACGACGGTCTCCTCGAGCGGGATGCGCGGCGCGGTGTCGCCGCTCCAGTCGAAGGAGTCGGGGTCGGTGACGACGCAGCGGGGGACCGCGTGCGCGGAGTCGGCGTCGTTGCGGGTGTCGGCGTCCTCGTAGAACTGGCCGAAGACGTCTTCGGACCAGGTGTACGAGCCCTCGATCGCGGTGGCGTGCGGGTCGAGGAGGAGCTTGGCGGCGTTGTGGCGGAGGCCGTTGGCGGGGTCCCAGGGGCCGTCGACGCGCAGCCCGTAGCGGGTGCCGATGCCCATCTCGGGGACGAGGCCGTGGAAGACGTGGCCGGTCCGCTCGGTGAGGGCGACGCGGGTCTCTGCTCCGGACTCGTCGAAGAGGCAGACCTCGACGCTGTCCGCGGTCTCGGAGTAGACGGCGACGTCGGCGCCGGCGTCGCCGCGGAGGGAGACGCCGAGGGGATACGGGAAGGAACGGGGGGATGCGGGCATGCGTCCATCCTGACCGGGCGGCTCCGGGAGCTTCGCGCCCTTGTCGCCGCGCCCGCCTCCCGCTAATCTTCCAGGCCCTCCCTTCGACACGGCGCCCTCCGCGGGCATATAGTCAGCTGGCTTACTAAATCGTCGGAGGAGAGCGTCGTGCGCAACCGCAAGTGGATCGGGCTGGTCGTCATCAGCCTCGGAGTGGCGACGATCATCGTCGACTCGACCATCGTCAACGTCGCCATCCCGTCGATCGTCGCCGATCTCGGGATCACCTCGACCCAGGTGCAGTGGGTGCAGGAGTCGTACACGCTCGTGTTCGCCGCGCTCCTGCTGGTCTTCGGCACCCTCGCCGACCGCTGGGGCCGGCGCCGCATGCTGATCGTCGGCGTCTCGCTCTTCGCGCTCTCCTCCGTCGCGGCGGCCCTCGCTCCGACCGGCGACCTGCTGATCCTCTCCAGGGTCGTGCAGGGCGTCGGAGGAGCGATGGTGCTGCCGACGACCCTCTCGCTGATCAACGCCACCTTCCGTGGGCGCGAGCGCGCCATCGCCTTCGCCGTCTGGGGCTCGACCATCGGCGGCATGACCGCGGTCGGCCCGCTGCTCGGCGGCTGGCTCACCACCGACTTCTCCTGGCGCTGGGCGTTCGGCATCAACATCCCGCTCGGCGTGATCATCGTGGTCGGAGCGCTGCTGTTCGTCGACGAGTCGCGGCAGCCCGACGGGCGGCGGGTCGACCTCGGCGGCGCCGCGCTCTCGATCATCGCCTCCGCCTCCCTGGTGTTCGCCCTGATCGAGGGGCGCACCCTCGGCTGGTGGGGCGTCGACGAGCCGCTGAGCGTCGGCGGCTGGAGCTGGCCGCTCGGCCTCTCGCCGGTCCCGATCGCGTTCGCCGTCGCGGTGCTCGCCGGGGTCGCCTTAGTCCTCTGGGCGCGGGCCCGCGAGCGCGCCGGGCGCTCGGCGATGCTTGCGATCGGGCTCTTCCGCCTCGCCTCGTTCCGCAACGGCAACCTCGCCGCGATGATCGTCTCCCTCGGCGAGTTCGGGATCATCCTGGCGCTGCCGATCTGGCTCCAGAGCGTCCTCGGCTACACGGCCGTGCAGACCGGCCTGGTGCTCCTCGCGCTCGCGCTCGGCTCCTTCGTCGCCTCGGGCTTCGCCGGCGCCTTCGGAAACAGGGTCGCGCCGGTGCTGATCGTGCGGGTGGGCCTCGCGGCCGAGATCGTCGGAGTCGCGGGCATCGGCCTGGTCGTCTCCGACTCCACCCCGTGGTGGGCCCTCGTCCCGTTCCTCGCCGTCTACGGCTTCGGCGTCGGCCTCGCGACGGCGCAGCTGACCGGGGTCGTGCTCCGGGACGTTCCCGTCGAGCTCAGCGGGCAGGGCTCGGGCACGCAGTCGACCGCACGGCAGATCGGCTCCGCCCTCGGCATCGCCGTGCTCGGGACGATCCTCTACACCTCGACCGCGGGGGTCCTCACGACCTCGCTCGAGCAGCAGGGCCTCCCCGCGGAGCAGGTGGCGACCACCGTCGACGCGGTGGTCGACTCCTCCGGTGCGGCGATCGCCGGGCTGGCCGCCTCACCGGCCACCGCCGACGCGGCCCGGGCGGCGGGCGAGGCGTTCTCGGACGGCACCCGCTACGCCGCCTTCGCGGCCGCCGGGTTCCTCGCCGTCGGCTTCCTGGCCACGCTCTCGCTCGGCCGACCGGCCGAGGAGGAGGAGACGGTGGTCAGCTCAGCGGAGCCGAGTCGTCGGCGGTGAAGACGATCTTGCCGATCGTGCGGTCGGCGCCGGTCGCTCGGCGCGACAGCACGTCGACGACGTCGCCCAGAGGATGCACGGCGCCCGGCCGGGGCCGCAGCTCACCGGAGGCGGCGAGCGAGACCGCGCGCCCGATCCGCTCCGCCGTCGCCACCACGATCATGTTGCGCACCCGTGGGCGGTCGCGGCGGACGAGGCCCGTCGCCTGCGAGACCAGCGCCGGACCGCTCGGCACCAGCGTCGCGATGCGCCCGCCCTCGGCCAGGAGGATCGCCGCGTCGTCGACCGGCAGGTGGCCGGAGACGTCGACGACCACGTCGAAGCGGCCGCCCAGCACCCCGAGGTCGAGCGCGCGGTAGTCGTGCGGCTCGGCGCCGAGCGAGCGGAGCAGGTCGGCGGAGGCGGCCGAGCCTGTGGCCGCGACCGTGCAGCCCGCCCGCACCAGCAGCTGGATCGTCGGATCGCCGATGGCTCCCGAGCCGCCGCTGACGAGGACGCGCTCGCCGGCGCGCACGTGCAGTGCGTCCACCAGGCCCACCGCGGTGCCGCCCGACATCGCGAGCGTGACGGCCTCGACGAAGCCGAGGGAGTCGGGCATCGGGACGAGCGAGCGGCTGCGGGCGATGGACGCGTCGGCGAAGGCGTCGCCGTCGCGGGTCATCCCCACCACGCGGTCGCCGATCGCGACCGAGTGCGACCCCGGGCCGAGCGCCTCGACGGTGCCGGCGATGTCGAGGCCGAACCCGTAGGGACGGGAGCGGCCGACGGCCATGATCCGCGCGGAGCCGGACAGGATCTTCTCGTCGGTCGCGTTGATGCTCGCCGCGCGCGTGCGCACCAGGACCTCGCCGCGACCCGGCATCGGCACCGGCGCCTCCCGCCACGAGAGCAGATCGGGCCCGCCGAACCTGTCGTACCCGAGTCGTCGCATGTCGCTCCCGTCGTCCGTGCCAGCCCCCCGAGCCTAGGGCGTGGCCGCTGAGCGGAGGCGTCGCGGGCGCCCGGCGGAACCCCCTCCGGTGCCCGCGGGGCCGGTGCTACCGTGGCGGCCATGAGCGCAGACGACAGTCCCGAGTTCGCAGGCTTCGAGGCCACCCCCTCCACCGATGCGGAGAAGGCCGACGACGTCCGTCCTGCTGACGCCGAGGTCGAGGAGAACACGACGGCCGACGAGAGCCGCGACCCGGACCACGGCTACGACCCGATGAGCGAGAGCGGCTCCGAGAACGCCCCCGAGGACGAGGTCGGCCCCCGCGAGGACGAGGAGGGCCTGCTGCCCCCCGGCAGCACCGCCGAGGGAGCCGGCACCGCGCTCGGCGCCGACGCCGTCGAGGGCGGCGAGCCCCTGGGCGAGAACGCGAGCGCCGGCACCCCCGGCCAGCTCGCCGACGAGCGCTGGCGCACCAACGGCATCAACCCCCTGGGTTGAGCCGTCTTCCGCGGCGGCCGGCTACCGCCGCGGTAACGACCACCGCCGGAGGCGAACCGACGAAACGCGTTCCAGCGTTTCGGCGTAGCCGGTCGCGACCCGCTCCACCTGCCCGGCCTTTCCTGGGAGCCGACCGCGCCGCGGCGGGCGGGGACCGCCGCGGGAGTGAACACCGCCGTGAGGCGAACCGTCGAAACGCGTTCCAGCGTTTCGGCGTAGCCGGACGCGACCCGCTCCACCTGCCCGGCCACTCCTGGGAGCCGACCGCGTCGCGGCGGGCGGGGACCGCCGCGCAACAAACACAGCTGGCGTTCCGGTTGCTCGGAGGAGGAGCAGGGGTGGGCGCCGTAGCGTTCCGGGAGCGCGGCACGCCGGTCGCGCGGACGGGGAGTCCCATGTCGTTGTTCCTGAACCGCACTCGTGAGGTCCGATGGACCGAGGACGAGAGGCGGGCGCTGGCCGAGGCGGTGGCGGAGGACCGGGCCGACGCCTGGCGCGGAGTGGGTGCGCTCGATCGCACCGTCGTCGTCTCGACCGAGGATCCCGGCGTCCGCGGCGGCGCGCGCTGGCCCACCGATCACCGTGCGTTCCTGCGCGTCGACTGTGGCGCCTCCGTGGTGCTCGCTACCGACGGGCTGAGCGATCCCTTCGACCGGCTCGAGCATCCCGGCACTGGTCTCGGCCTCGAGCTGTGCCTCGAGACGTCCGCCGTCCGCGGCGTCCCCACCGCCGAGCTCTGGAACCACTGGCACTTCCGCCTGCTGTACGAGGCCGCCCGACGGGCCGCCCTCCAGGGGGTGTGCTGCCGCAGCTCCCTCGACACGGCGCGGCTCGCGAACGTCGCGGCGCCGCCCGCCTGGACCGATGAGCAGGGCACCGTCGGCGTCCTCCTGGGCCTGCGCAGCCCCGGCCTGCCCGAGCGGCTCGACCTGGCGACCGGTCACGCCGACCTGGTCACCCTCACGCCGCTGCGGCCGCAGGAGCACGCCCGGGCGTCGGTCGACGCGGGCGCCCGTGCCGAGATCGCCGAGCGCCTCCGGGCCCTGTCGCACGAGGAGCTCGTGCACACGGCCCGGCCGCTCGTGGTCTGAGGAGCGTCGCGGGTCAGGAGCCCTCGGCCGGCTCCGGCACCACGGTCATCTCGCCGGTGTTGTTCGCGCTCGCGATGAACTGCTCGATCCACAGGCGGTTCAGCGACGGCCGCTTGCTGCCGTGGAACCGGAAGTGCAGCGGAGTCGTCGGGTGCACCCAGACGGAGCTGCGGCCGTAGCCGGACGACTCCGGCTCGCTCCAGGAGAGGCTGAACGACTCGTTCCGCCGCATCTTGGTGAACATCGCGACCTTGAGGTGCGCGAGGAGCCGGTCCTCGAAGTCGATCTCGAGTGATTGCGGTCCGTAGATCAGTCGTCCCATTGTCTCCGCCGTGAAGTGGTGCCGACGCGCCGGAGTCCCGGACGGCGTCGCGGGCTCCGTGAGCTCGGGAGCCGCCACGGAGAGGATACCGATCCTGCGGCCCGGAGGGGTGGCACGGGTTTCGCCTCCGCCGGCCGGGGGCGTAATCACCCTGTCAACGACGGACGCCCCGCCGACCGGATCCGGGGATCCTGGTCGACGGGGCGTCGGAAGTCGGAGATTACTCGCCGACGCCGCGGATGTTCGCGGCCTGCGGGCCCTTGCGGCCCTGCTCGACGTCGTACTCGACGTGCTGGTTCTCGACGAGCTCGCGGTAGCCCTGCTTCGCGATGGCGGAGAAGTGCGCGAACACGTCGGCGCCTCCGTCGTCGGGAGCGATGAAGCCGAAGCCCTTTTCGGAGTTGAACCACTTAACGGTGCCAGTAGGCATTTCTTTTCCTTATGTGTTAATGACGCCGACCGGGGCCTGCGTCGTCAGAGTCCGCACGAGTGTGCGGTACCCGCTCGACTCGGCCTCCGCGGGTGAAACACGCGTCTGCCGGAGTCGTCCGGGTCGTCTAGGGGCTGAGCTCGCGCCTCCGGGGGAGGGCGGCTCTGCGGGGGAGAACGTCCCGCGGACCGGGCGTGCCGGTGGAGCGGGGGTCGAACGAGGAACGGCGCGGCTTCCGCGGCGTCCTGTGAAGGGCGGTACCCGCGTGCGAGGCGGGCGTTCGAACCGGACGACCGAGGACGATGCTCTCAGTCGGTGCGGTCTCTATCAGGGGCTGAGTCTCTTCGTCGTCGTGCGACTTCTCAGCCGTGGAATTCGGGCGATCGCCCAGGAGATGTCTCGACTCTACGGGATCACTGCCCCCGAGCGCGACCGCCCGCGTCAGACGGCGCGCCGATCCGCGTGCGCGAGGCGGCCGGAACCGCTGTCCGGGCGGGTCGCGGTGTGCCACGATACGACTCGGATCGCGCCGTTCCCCGCCACAGCCTCCCCGCCACCGTCGCCCCGGAACGAGCCCGGAGCCCGTCCTCCCGAGGTCACCGTGCCCCTGCCTCCCCGGCCCGCCGACGCCGCGGTGCTGCTGCGCGAGCAGCGCGAGGTCGGCGTGCTCTGCGCCCGGCGGGCGGGCGGGGTGCTGACCGCCGCCTCCGCGCTGCACCTGCTCGCCCTGACGCCCGCGCAGCTGATCACGGTGCTGCCGAGCCTGGCGCTGCTGGTCGTCTCGGCGCTCGTGCAGCTCGCGCCCGGCCGATCGGTCGCGACCGGGACGAGGGCCGTGATCCTGGGATCCGCGCTGGACGTCGCGGCACTCGCCGCCTTCCTCTCGCCGGGCGTCGACGCCTCCCTCCGCGCCGTTCTGGGCGGGATCACGATGCTCGCCTCGATGGCTTTGCCGTGCGCGCTGCTCGCCGTCGGCTCCTGGCGGGGCATGCCGTGGGCCGCGGTCCTCGCGCTGCTCCCGGTCCTCGCCCTCGGCGCGGCGGCGACGGGCGCGTCCGGGCGCGCTCCCTTCGCCCTGATCTCGGTCGTCGTCTGCTGGGCGCTGCTCCTGACCGCCGCGCGGTGGCTCGCGGGCTGCGTCGCGCGTGCGCACGTCGGCACCGCCCGCCTCCGGACCGCCCACGACGCCGAGCGCCGCTCGAGCGAGAGCGAGTCCCGGCACCGCGCCGACGCGCGGCTGATGCACGACACGATCCTGGCGACGCTGACGCTGGTGGCGCACCGGGGGGAGGGCGTACCCGCTCCCGTGCTGCGCGACCGGGCCGCCGCCGACCTGGCCCTCCTGCGCGGTCTGGAGACGGTGGAGGAGCCGGACCCGGACGGGGCGGCCGGGGTGCCGGAGGCGCTCCTCGCGCTCGGTCGGCGGTCGGCGGCGGTGGGCGTGGAGGTGCGCTGGCACGGCGGTGCGCAGCCGCGGATCCGACCGGAGGTGCTCGACGCCGTGGTGCGCGCGACCGGGGAGTGCCTCGAGAACGTGCGGCGCCACTCCGGAGCGGCCCTGGCCCACGTGAGCGTGGCGGAGGAGGCGGGCTCGCTCCGCGTCGTCGTCTCGGACGAGGGGCGCGGTTTCGACCCGGCCGCGGTGGCGGCCGGACGCCTCGGCCTCGCGGAGTCGGTCGTCGGCCGGATCGAGACGGTGGGCGGCGAGGTCCGGGTCTTCTCGGCGCCCGGGTCCGGCGCGACCGTGCTGCTGAGCGTGCCGCTGTGAGCGGGTCGCGGCAGGAGGAGGGGACGCTCCTGGAGCTGGTCCGGGCGGCGGACAGGAGCCCGGGCGCGCTGTGGAGCATCCGCGAGCGCCTCACCCGGCCGAACCGCCTGAGCGGGAGCTACCTCGGGCTGGGCTTCCTCACGATGGCGGTGCTGCTCGACATCCGCGGAGTGATCTCGTACCTCTGGTCCCTCGACGCGCGGTCCGCGACCTGGCTGAGCGGACTCTCCTGGCTGCTGGTCGTCGCCGCGAGCGCGGTGGGGGTCTCGATCGCCCTCCGCCGCCACGGCGAGCTGCCCCGCCGGGCCTTCGCGGGCGTCCTCGCTGTGGACGTGGCCGCGCTGCTGCTCGAGTTCGCCGACCACGCCCTGCCCACTCCGGCACCGATGTACTACCCGTCGGTCTGCGTGGGAGTGGGCGCGGGCGTGATCGCGCTGATCACCTTCCAGCCGCTCTCGCGCTCGTTCCTCGCCCTCGTGGTCCTGGTCGCGCTCGCGGCGCTCGGCCTCGTCGGCCAGGCGCTCCTCGGCGACGGAGGCGCCGCCCTCGCGGTGAGCAACGTCCTCCTCGCCGTCGCGCCCGCGGCCGTGTGCGTCGTCGTGCTCACCTCGCTCGACCAGTACGTGCGGCGCACGCTCGACCGCAGCCTGGCCGACGGCACCGTCCACGCCGCGGACGACGAGTTCTCGCAGGTGGACGCCCGCATCGAGGAGCTCCTCGAACGGGTCCGGACGCCGGTGCCGCTGGACGAGGAGCTGGGCGAGCGGGCGCGGGTGCTCGGAGACGAGCTCCGCGAGGCGCTCGCCCGCAGCCACGACCGCACCTGGCTGAGGATCGCGGTGGAGGAGTCGGCGCTGCTGTCCTCCGCTGTCGCGATCGACGATCCGAGCGGGGCCGCGGCGCTGCTGGCCCCGCTCGACCGCTCGCGGCTGCTCTCGGTGCTCTGGCTGCTCACCGCCCCCGCGGGGAGGACCCCGCTCGCCGTCCGCCTGGAGCCGGGCCAGGGCGGCGGGGTGGAGCTCGCCCTGGTCGCCGCGGGCATCCGCACCCGCGACCTCGACCGCTCGGTCTGGGGCATCCTCAGCGAGCTCGGCGAGCACCGCACGACGACCGACCACGGCGCGACGAGGATCCTCGTCGCCCACCGGCCCCGGAGGAGGACGACGACATGAGCGACGAGCCCGCGATCACGCTGGCCATCCTCGACGACCACCCGATCCTGCTGGCGGCGCTGGCGGAGTGGATCCGCCGCTCGGGCAGGGACATCCGCGTGGCGGCGACGGCCGGCACCTGGACGGACCTGCTCGCGCACCCGGCCTTCCCGACCGACGTGGTGCTGCTCGACATCGACCTCGGCGACGAGCTCGACCTCGCCATGAAGATCCGGATCATCGCGGCCGCCGGCGCCGCCACGATCATCATCAGCACGCACTCCGAGCCGGGGACGATCAGCCGGGCGCTCGAGGCCGGGGCGCACGGCTACGTGGTCAAGAGCGAGCGGACCGAGACGATCCTCGCGGCGATCCGAGCGGCGGCGCGCGACGAGCGCTTCCTGACGGCGCAGACGCGGGAGCTGCTCGGGGCCGACCGCCCGGGCACCCTGACGCACCGCGAGCGGGAGATCGTCCGCCTCTTCGTCGACGGGATGCCGCTGAAGCAGGTCGCCACGCTCCTCGGCATCACCCAGGACGCCGCACGGAGCTCGCTGCGCAGCGCCCGGGGCAAGTACCGGGCGGAGGGGCTGGCCGTCGGCACGAAGATCTCGCTCCGCCGGCAGGCGCTGCGCGACGGGATCGTCGAGCGCTAGGCGCGCGCTCGACGATCCCGGGGGCCTAGACCGTCTCGGCGCGCTTCTGCCGCGCGGGCTCGGCGGGGTCGGAGGGTCCGTTCCAGATCGAGACGATGCCCCAGACGACGGCCGCGATCGGCACGGCCAGCACGGCGCCGACGATGCCGGCGAGGACGGTGCCCACGGTCAGGGCGATCAGGACGATCAGCGGGTGCAGCTTCAGCGAGCGCGCCATCACGACCGGCTGGAGGAAGTTGCCCTCGAGCTGGTTGACCCCGATGACGACCAGGATCACGATCAGCGCGGCGACCGGGCCGTTGGCCACCAGCGCGACGAGAGCGGCGAGGATGCCGGCGGCCGTGGCTCCGACGATCGGGATGAACGCGGTGAGGAAGACGATGACGGCCAGCGGGATCGCCAGCGGCACCTGGATGATCGCCAGCGCGACTCCGATGCCGATCGCGTCGACCGCCGCGACGGTCGCCGTTCCGCGGACGTAGCCGCCCAGCACGTCGACCGTCTTGTGCCCGACGCGCTTGGCGCGCTCGTAGCCCGAGCCGGTGAAGGGGCGCAGGAGGAACTCCCAGATCTTCGGGCCGTCCTTCATGAAGAAGAAGAGCACCACGATCATCAGCACGAGGCCGGTGATGAAGTTCGCCGCTGCGGAGACGCCCGCGAGCGCGCCGTTGCCGAACGAGCTGGAGGTGAGGAAGTCGACGACCGACTGGCGGGCGGACTCGATCTGCTCGTCGGTGATCTGGAACGGCAGGTGCTGCACGTAGTCCTGCAGCGAGGTGATGCCGTCGGAGGCGCTGCTGACCAGCTCGTCCCACTGGTTGCGGACCGCGACCGTGATCAGCCAGCCGACCGCGCCGAGGACCGCGAGCAGCCCGATCAGCGCCAGCCAGGTCGCGAGGATCGACGGCACGCCCTTGCGCCGCATCCACGCCAGCACCGGGTGGATCGCCGCGGCGAGGATGAGCGCGATCATCACGGGGATGAGCACCAGCGTGAGCTGCGTCATCGCGAAGACGAGCACCGAGGCCAGCAGGAGGACGATGACCACCTGGAGGCAGCGGGTGGCGAACCGGCCGAGGCCGTCGCTCCAGACCCGCCGCTGCGGATCGGGTGCGCTCGGCTGCGGCGCGGCGGCGCTGGTCGAGGAGTCGTTGCGGTCGAAGAAGCCCATGGAGGGACGGTATCGGCTCGGGCCGACCTGCCGTCCCTCCTTGACACCCCGGCCGCGCCGCGGCGATCCGGGGGTCAGAGACCGGCGGGCTTCTCCGGCGTGCGCAGCCAGGTGTCGAAGAAGTCCGCCAGGTCGGAGCCGGAGACGTTCTCGGCCAGGGCCTGGAAGTCGGCGGTCGTCGCGTTCGAGTAGCGGTTCTCGGAGGCCCAGCGCTTCAGCAGCACGCCGAACGCGTCCGCGCCGATCCGGTCGCGGAGGGCGACGAGGGTCAGGCCGCCGCGGTCGTAGACGGGCGCGTCGAAGAGGCCCGCGGCTCCGGGGTCGGCGACGGCGGTCGACCAGAACGGGTCGTCGGCAGGAGCGGCGGCGACCCGGGCGGCGGACTCGGTGACGCTCGCGCCGCCGGTGTGCTCCTCCCAGAGCCACTCGGCGTAGGTCGCGAAGCCCTCGTTCAGCCAGATGTCGGACCAGGTCTCCGGAGTGACGCTGTCGCCGTACCACTGGTGCGCGGTCTCGTGCGCGACCGTCGACTCGTCCGCGCCGCCGGAGTAGAACGAGCGGCCCTGGGTCTCGAGGGCGTAGCCGATCCGCTCGTCGTCGACCACGGCTCCGGCCGAGCGGAACGGGTACGGGCCGAAGACGGAGGAGAAGTAGTCGATGATCGCGCCCTGCTTCGCGAGGGCCGTCTCGGTGCGGGCGCGGGTGTCGCCGGTGATGTCCCGGTCGATCGCGTCGATGGTCGTCACGCCGCCCTGGGTGGAGCGGACCAGGTCGTAGTCGCCGATGTTCACCATGGCGAGGTAGCTCGCCATGGGGCTGGTCTCGACCCAGCGCGAGGTCGTCCACCCCTTCGACGTGGTGGGGGAGCCGACCGGCAGGCCGTTCGCGACGACCGTCCGGCCCTCCGGGACGGTGATGCTGAAGGTGTAGCGCGCCTTGTCGGCGGGCGAGTCGTTGACGGGGTACCAGGTCGAGGCGCCGTCCGGCTCGCTGGCGACCAGGGCGCCGTCGTCCGTCGACCACCAGCCGAAGGGGGCCCCGGTGCCGTCGACGGGGTTCCCGGTGGTCCCGGCGTAGTCGATGCTCACCAGCGCGGGCAGGCCCTTCCGGAGGGTCCGGGCGGGCGTGACGGTCAGCTCGTCCCCCGACTGCGAGAACCGGGCGCCCCCGGCGTTGACGGTGACCTTCGAGACGGTGAGGCCGGTCAGGTCGAAGGAGAGCGAGCGCAGGTCCTTCTGGGGCGCGAGGGTGACCACGGCCCTGCCGCCGAGGGCCCGGGTCGCCGGATCGTACTTCAGGACGAGGCTGTAGGTGAGGGCGTCGAAGCCGCTGCTGCCGAGGCCGGGGAAGTACGGATCGCCGGCGCTGGTGCCCCCGTCGACGGCGCCCGCGCGGGCGGCGGGGGAGGCGATGGCGGCGGGTGCGAGGAGGAGGGAGGAGGCCACGAGCGCGCTGAGCGCGGCTGACGCACGGAATGTCATGTCCGCACGCTAGCGGGCGGGCGTTTCGTGCGCGTGTCGGCACCGTGCCGAGGAGAAGCCCCGTCGATCGACGGACGGGCGATCACGTTCCGGCCGGGGCGAGTCAGCTGCGGAATCCGTCGCGGTCACGGAGCATCGCACGGTGGAATTACCCATTCGAGCCGCCGGAGCCCCGCGGATCGTTGCGGCGGCGACGGATTCCGCACTACAGTCGCCGTGTTCATGCAGGTGCATGGGGTGCGGTACCCGAAGCCGCACTGCACCGTCCTGCTCGGAGCAGACGCCTCCGCCGGGAGGGATGACGATCCTCTCTCCCGGCGGGAGGCGGACCGGGCGGATCCGCCCGGCCGCCGCCGGCGCTACGCCGGGACGCGCACCGTCAGCCCGCCGGGCTCGATCCAGGTGCGGAACGCCGAGGTCGAGCCGAACGGATCGCCGTCGAGCTCGATCTCCTGCGCGTGCTCGAGGCGGACCGTGAGGTCGCGGCCCTTCACGTACCGCAGGGCCGACACCTCCTTGGTCAGCCCCATCAGCTTCTTGCCGACGACGCCGCTGCGGCGGAGCACGCCGTTCTCCCACACCACCTTGAAGATGATCTGCACCCAGCCGAAGAAGCCCTCGGGGCGCAGCAGGACGATGTCGAACTCGCCGTCGTCGACGGCCGCGTCCGGCAGCAGGAGGATGTTCGCCGGCAGGGCGCCGCAGTTGCCCACGATGATCGTGTGCGCGCGCACCTTGCGGGTCTTCGAGCCGTCGAGGCGGTAGCGGAACTCGAGCTGGTTCTTGTCGAGCAGGGCCTTCCGCAGCGCGTCCACGTAGGCGAGCCAGCCGGCCCGCTTCTTGAGGTCGTCGTCGGTGTTGGCGAGCATCTTCGCGTCGATCCCGAGGCCCGCCATCACGACGTAGGCGTGGCGGTCGCGGCCCGTGGAGGTCTCGATGTCGATCATCCCGACGTCGATCGCCCGGTCCTGTCCGGAGAACGCGACGGTCAGGGAGTTGTCGATGTCGTCGAGCGTGAGGTTCAGGTTGCGGGCGAGCAGGTTGCCGGTGCCGGAGGGCAGCAGCGCGAGCGAGGCGTCGGAGCCGCGGAGGGCCTCCGCCACGACGCGGACCGTCCCGTCGCCGCCGGCCGCGATCACGACGTCGGCGCCCGCGGCGAGGGCCTCCTTCGTCTGACCGGCCCCGGGGTCCTCGACGGAGGTCTCGTACCAGAGCGTCTCCTCCCAGCCGGCGGCCTCCTCGGCGCGCTTCACAGCGGCCTTCACCGACTCCAGGTCGACCTTGACGGGGTTGTAGACGAGCGCGGCACGGCGGCGCTCAGGCATCGTCGCGGCTCTCGTCGAGCTCGTCGCCGTTCTCGTCGACACGGCCCGGTCGCACGGCGGCGTCCTCGCGGATGTCGATGCGGGTGTCGCCGGCCTCGGTGGTCGAGACCTCGATGCGGGGGGCCGCGTCGGCCTCCGTCGCCTTCGGGGCGCTGGTCAGCTGGTCGTGGCGGTCGTCCGCGCTCTGGTCGGTCATGCCTGGACGGTAGCAGCGGGCGATCCGCGCACGCGCGGGCTTGCGTCAGCGGCTGCGTGCCGCCTGAAGACCCCAGAGCACGAGCGGGATCTGGAGCGGGAGGCGCAGCAGCGTGATCACCCGGGTCCGAGGCCGACGGGCGTCCCGCGCCATCTGCACGTTGCCGGGGAGGACGGCGGCCATCAGGGCGGCGGAGGCGAGACCGCCGGCCGCGCGGGTCCGCGGGTGCAGCGTCGCGGCCGCGCAGACCAGCTCCGCCGCTCCCGAGACGAGGACCCATCCGCGCGCCGAGCCGGGCATCCCTCGCGGGACCACCGCGTCGAAGGTCCGCGGGTGCACCAGGTGCACGACTCCCGAGACCGCCATCGCCGACACGAGCACGAGCGGGCCCGCGCCCAGGCGGCTCATCGGCCCTCCGCCCCGCGCTCGAGCGGAGCGACGTGGTCGAGGATCCGGCGCCACTCGCGCACCAGCGCCAGCCGGCCGGCCCCGTCGACCGTCACGGTGCGCGCCCGCGCGAGGCGGCCGCGGTACCAGCGGCCGTCCTCGGCGCTCGCCACCGGGTCCGCGTCGCCGTGGACCAGGAGCGTCTCGGCGGTCACCCGGTCGAGGTCGTCGGCCCAGGAGCCGTCGCGGAGCGCCGCGAGGTCGGTCGCGGCGCCGCTCGAGCCCTGCCGCCAGCCCTCGGCGAGCATCCGCTCCAGCCGGTTGCGCAGTCCGCCGTGGGTGGCGAGCACCGGGTCGTCGGAGTCGATCCCGAGCGCGTCCAGGCCCGGCTGCGTCTGCGGGAGGGCGGCGGCGATCGCGTCGGCGTCCTCTCCGCGGAGGGTCTCGCGCCGCTCCCACGCGCTGGTGGGGTGCACGATCACGCCGGCCTGCGGGGGCGCGGGGGTGCCGACCAGCGCGAGGCGGTCCACGAGGTCGGGGTGCCGGGCCGCGAGCGAGAGCGCGAACGCGCCGCCGGAGCCCCAGCCGACCACGCCGACGCTGCCGAAGCGGGCGCCCTCGACCATGCGGGCGGTGCGCTCGGAGCGGCGCAGGTACTCGGCGAGGTCGTCCGCGCGGTCCTCGACGCGGCCGTGAGCGGCGTCGACCGGGTCCGAGGCGCCGTAGCCGGGGCGGTCGAGGATCAGCAGGTGCAGGCCCCAGGGGCCGGTGACAGTGGGGTCGGGGTCGAAGCCGCCCGCTCCGGGAGTGGGGTGGCAGAACACCACCAGCCGGTCGGCGACGGGGTCGCCCGCCGCCGAGACGCCCATCCCGCGGCCGGACCGCAGCTCGAAACGGTGGTTCGCCATGTCGCCTCCCGGGTGCGCCGAGGGTCGGCGCGTCGCCCCCAGTCAAGCGGAGACGGCGGCCCGCGCGCTGGGCCTTGTGCCGGAGCGGGAGCAGTCGGACGCGTCCGGAGCGGGCGTGCTCGATGCGGGTGGTGCGACCGTCGTCAACCCCGGTGACGCGCCCTCCGCCGTCCGGTGGACTGGACGGTCCCTCGAGGAAGGACCACCCGTGATCCGCACAGCACTGCCCGCGACCGTCGACGACGTGGAGCTCGACCCGGTCGGCGACGACGGCTGGCGGGTCCGCGCCCGCACCGAGGACCCGCGGGAGCCGGAGGCCGTGCTCGGCTTCATCACGCCGGTCGACGGCGGCTTCGAGGCGCACCGCCTCGGGCTGCCGCAGGAGGACGTGACCTGCCCGTCGCTCGAGGACGCGCTCTCGAAGTACGTCGCCGAGGAGCCGCTGCCCGCGTGGATCCGCACCGCCCGGACGGAACCGCGCACCGGCTTCCTCGGCGAGCGGGAGGTCGTGGTCGGCACCCCCGAGGCCGAGGGGGCGGGCCTCCTGGTCGTGCACGTCGACGGCGAGCTCGCCGGGCACGTCGTCGCGACCACCCCGATCGCCTTCGTCGCCGAGCGCGGCGACCTCCCGCCCCTCGTCGTCGAGTCGATGGACGGGCTCCTCGCGCTCGTCTCGGGACTGCGCCGGTAACCCCTGACCCCCGCGGAGGTCGACCCCCGTGGCAGGCGGTCGGCCGCCGCCTAGCGTGCTGGGAGCGGGTCGGCACCGCCGCCGCCCCGCACCACGGACGACGAAGGGAATCACCATGACCGACTTCACCGACCGCACCGCGATCATCACCGGCGGCGCCGGAGGCATCGGCCTCGCGACCGCCCGCGCGCTCCTGGACGCCGGAGCCCGCGTCGTGCTGGTCGACATCGACCAGTCGGCGCTCGACGAGGCGGCCGCGGGCCTCGAGGCGGAGGGGCGCGTCCTCACCGTCCGCGCCGACGTCTCCGACCCCGACGACGTCGACCGCTACGTGAGCGCGACCGTCGACGCCTTCGGCGGGATCGACGTCTTCTTCAACAACGCCGGCATCGAGGGGAGGGTGGCGTCGATCGTCGACACGGCCCCCGAGGACTTCGACCGCGTCATCGGCATCAACCTGCGCGGTGCCTTCCTCGGGCTCCGCTCCGTGCTGCCGCGGATGATCGAGCAGGGGCGGGGCAGCGTGATCAACACCTCCTCCGTCGCCGGGCTCGACGGCGCCCCGGGCCTCAGCCCCTACGTCGCCTCGAAGCACGGGGTCGCCGGGCTCACCAAGAGCGCGGCCCTCGAGGTCGCGGGCACCGGCGTCCGGGTCAACTCGATCCACCCGTCGCCCGTGAACACGCGGATGATGCGCTCGATCGAGGCGGGCGGCGGCGACGCTGAGAAGCAGCGTGCCGCCTACGAGGCCGGGATCCCGCTCGGACGCTACGCCGAGGCCTCGGACATCGCCGCGCTGGTGCTCTTCCTCGCCTCGGACGAGAGCTCGTTCATCACGGGCGCCCAGTACCGGATCGACGGCGGGATGGGCGCCGGGCAGTAGCGGCGCGGGCCGGGCCGCGGGCGGGAGCCGTCGTCGCCGACGCACCGTCCGTTCACCCGATGTCCACGTGACGCCGCGGAGGAGGGGAGCGAGGATGGGGGCGTGTCCCGTCGCCTCCTCCTCCCCGTCGCCGGCGTCCTCGCCGCGGCCCTCGCCGCCGGCGGGCTGACGCTCCTCGTCTGGACGATCGACGAGACGCCGTTCGCACGGCCCGACGCCGGCTTCGACCGTCTGACGAGCGAGGTCGCCGCGGTGCCCGGAGTCTCCCTCGACGGCGCCGAGCGCTGGGTCGAGGCGCCGGCGTTCGGCCCGCCGACCTCCTGGGTCGGGGTCGCGGTCGAGGAGCCGGCGCTCGCCGACGCCCTCGCGACGGCCTGCGCGACCGAGTACGCGGATCCGGTGCTGTGGTCGTTCCGGGCGACGTCCGCAGGCGGGAACACCCTCTCCTTTGCGGGCGCGGAGGAGCCGACCGCCGCGTGCCCCGCTCCCGCTGTCGACGCGTCGGCCCTGCTCGACCGGATCGACGGCCTCGGCCGCGGCCTGGAGCTGCACGCGTCGCTCCGCGAGGGGGCCTTCGCCCTCGACTCCTTCGAGGACGTCTCCGGCGGGCTGCCCGCGCTGCTCCCGATCGTCCGGGCGGCGGAGGACCTGCGGGACGCTGCGGGCGCGGAGCGGGGCGCCCCGGTCGAGATCTCCGGTCCCTGGGCCGCGATCACCGTCGGTCCCGGCGAGCAGGAGCGGACCGCCGCGCTGCTCACGACCCTCGTCGAGGAGCACGGCGTCACCGCCTACTGGGCGACCGAGGACGGCCTGCGGATCGTCGCGCCCGACGGCGGGCACGCCGCGATCGAGGCCGCCGTGCGCGACTCCGGGCTGCCGGTGGCCGACCGGTCCCTGCGCTTCGAGGCCGACGAGTCCTGACGCCGGGCGGCCGTGAACGGGTGCGGCCTGGCTCAGACCTCGGTGGCGGGTGCTCGACGGGCTCCCCGGCTCACGACGGGAGGCACCTCCAAGACGGGGACTTCACGCTTCATGAACCGGTCGAAGTCCGGAACAGTGAACGCGGCGTACCCGTGCTCGGGAGTGAACAGGAGCCACATCCCGATCAGCTCCGCGCGGACCGATCCGAGCTGAGTGGACGCGCGCTCCAGAAGCGCCGCGACGTCGCCCGCTTTCTGGGGCTCTGGTCCGAGCTCCGCCATGGCTCGCATGTACGCGGTCTGAAGTGGACTCGCCCGATCGAGTCGCACGCGGAAGAAGGAGCTGTCCAGCTTCGCCTCCTAGGCCTCCCTCGCCAATTCGACGTCCTCCCGGTGAATGCGATCGTTCTCAGCCACCGTCCAGACCTGGTAGCCCCGTTCCTGGATGAAAGGGGGGTATCCGCTCGTGATCTCGACTGCGAGCTCAACAGCGTCGTCGTCGTAGGCCGCGCCCTCGGCCGCTGCCGGCTCTCGGAGAGCCGCTACCGCTTCGTCGTGATCGAGCGAGTCGATCCGCGGAAAGGTGAAGAGCCGCTCGGCGTACGATCTCGCATCGCCGACCAGCTCGGCGATCTGCGGAGGACCGGCACCGACGAACGTGACGGGGAGGCTCCGCTGCACGGTCTTGTGGATGGCTTGGATGAGCGCTTAGAGCTGCGGTGAGTCGAGGAACTGGACCTCGTCGATGAGCACGACGATCCCCTCGCCCTGCTCGGCCGCCGCTTCACCCACGGCGACGAGGACGTCCGTCAGGTCCAGTCCGAGATCCCGATGATCGGCCACCCCTTCTGCCGGCGGTACACCCCATCCGATGGACCACACGCCGTCCGCTCCGACAGACACCGCGAAGGCGCTCAAGACCGCGGCGGCGTGCCTCCCGCGGTCGGTCCATCTCGCGCCGGGGGACAGGCGGAGGAGTGCCGCCTTGAGCTGGGATGCCAGCACCTGGCGGAACCGGCCCTCGTCGTGCTTGACCGCCTCGAACTCGATCACTTCCCCGTTCTCCTCCTGGGCGATTGTCCGGAAGCTGTTGAGAAGGACCGTCTTTCCAACGCCCCGCAGACCCGTGATGGTCATCGACTGGTTCGTGCGGCCCCGTCGCAGGCGCGTCAGCAGGGTGCGGAACGCCTGGGTCTGCTCGTCTCTGCCGATGAGGATCTCCGGTCGCGCTCCCGCGTTCGGCGTGTAGGGATTGTCGACGGCATCCATACGGGCCGGTTCAGGAGTCTTACTGTGCTTTATCCAGATCGAGTGAAGCGCAGTAAAGCCATCGAACGGCGCCCGTCACGCGCGCCAGGCCGCCAGCTCCTCCGCAGCCGCCAGGACGCGGTGGGTCGGCGAGAGGTCGAGGACGCACGCGCCTGAGCGCCTGCGAGGCCCGGATCCCGCCTCCTGGACCCGCGACCCAGGGAACGCTGGCAGGATGTACGGGACGGTCGGTGCGCGAGAGCGCGCCGCACGGACGGCACCGCCCGCTGAGAGCGGCCCCGCCCGGCCCCGTCCCGCACACCTCCACCCGCTCCCGACAGCGCTCACAGCGCCGGAGCGACACATCACCGCGGCCCGACCGGGCGCGCGGTCGGACCCTGCGCCGCGCGCCCGCGTCCAGCCACTCCCTCCCGGAAGAACCGCATGAGAAACGCCAGAACCGCCAAGCCCGCCCGCCACCACCTCGAGCTCCCCAAGCCCAAGCCCCTCGAGAAGGGCGCCATGCGGATCACCCCGCTCGGCGGCCTCGGCGAGATCGGCCGCAACATGACCGTCTTCGAGCACAAGGGCAAGCTGCTCATCGTCGACTGCGGCGTCCTCTTCCCCGAGGAGAACCAGCCCGGCATCGACGTGATCCTCCCCGACTTCGCCGCGATCCGCTCGCGCCTGAAGGACATCGAGGCCATCGTCCTCACCCACGGCCACGAGGACCACATCGGCGGCGTGCCGTACCTCCTCAAGGAGCGCGGCGACATCCCGATCATCGCCTCGACCTTCACCCTCGCGCTGATCAGCGCGAAGCTGCAGGAGCACCGCATCACGCCGCGCACGCGCCCGGTGAAGGAGGGCGACCGGATCGACGCCGGCGTCTTCGACCTCGAGTTCCTCGCCGTGAACCACTCCATCCCGGACGGGCTCGCCGTCGCGATCCGCACCGAGGCCGGCCTCGTGCTGCACACGGGCGACTTCAAGATGGACCAGTTCCCACTCGACGGGCGCACCACCGACCTCCCCGGCTTCGCGCGCCTCGGCGACGAGGGAGTCGACCTGTTCCTGGTCGACTCCACGAACGCCGACGTCCCCGGCTTCGCGATCTCGGAGGGCGACCTCGCCCCCGCGATCGACCAGGTGTTCCGCACCGCGCCGCGCCGCATCGTCGTGTCCAGCTTCGCGAGCCACGTGCACCGCATCCAGCAGGTCCTCGACGCCGCGCAGCGCCACGGCCGCAAGGTCGCCTTCGTCGGCCGCTCGATGGTCCGCAACATGGGCATCGCCGCCGACCTGGGCTACCTCAAGATCCCGGCCGGCCTCGTCGTCGACATGAAGGTGCTCGAGAAGCTCCCCGCGACCGAGATCGTGATGATCTGCACCGGTTCGCAGGGCGAGCCGATGGCGGCGCTCTCGCGCATGGCCAACAAGGACCACATCATCGACATCGGCCCCGGCGACACCGTGCTGCTGGCAAGCTCGCTGATCCCCGGCAACGAGAACGCGATCTACCGGATCATCAACGCCTTCACCCGCTGGGGCGCCACCGTCGTGCACAAGGGCAACGCCAAGGTGCACGTCTCGGGTCACGCCAGCGCGGGCGAGCTCGCCTACTGCTACAACATCCTCCGCCCCACCGCGGTGCTCCCCGTGCACGGCGAGTGGCGCCACCTCACCGCGAACGCGGCGATCGCGACCCGCACCGGGATCGACGAGAAGGACGTCTTCGTCATCGAGGACGGCGTCTCGATCGACCTGGTGAAGGGCCGCTCGCGCATCAGCGGGCGCATCCCGGCCGACCAGATCCTGGTTGACGGCACCACGATGGGCGTCGCCACCGAGGACGCGATGAACGACCGCATCGTCCTCGCCGAGGAGGGGGCCATCACGGTCCTCGCCATCGCCGACCTCGACCGCGGCACGCTCGGCGAGCCGGTCGAGTTCTTCACCCGCGGCTTCGTCGAGGAGCCGGGCTGGAAGGCCAATGCGAGCAAGGCGATCGACGACGCCGTCCTGCAGGCCGCGGGCAAGCCGGTTGAGCTCGAGGCCATGGAGGCGCTGATCACGCGCACCCTCGGCCGCTGGCTGACCCGCCGCCACCGCCGGAACCCGGTCATCACCACCATCGTCGTCGAGGAGTAGGCGCCTTCCACGCCGGCCTCCGCCTCCGCTACCCCCTGCCCCGCGAGGCGCGGGCGGAGCAGAGTGGGAGGGTCGGCAGGTCGCCGACGCGAAGGGAGAGCGCCATGAGCACCGACCGCACCACGGGTGAGGACACCGAGAAGACCGAGGACCTCCCCGACGGCACCGGGACGGACACCTCCTCCGGTGGCGGCGACACCGACACCGTCTCCGGCGGCGAGCCGGACGAGCCCGCCGAGTAGGGCCGTGAACGACGAAGGGCGGGACCGCGAGGTCCCGCCCTTCGTCGTTCCGCCGATCAGATCAGCGGGCCGTCGCTCTCGCTCGAGCGGCGGGTGACCTGCTCGCCGCTGGCCGGGTCGACGGCCGAGCGCGTGGTCGAGACGGCCTGGCGGCGGCGCGTCAGCAGGACCAGCCCGAGGATCAGGCCGACCGCTCCGGCCGCCATGAGGATGTAGCCGACCAGCCTCAGGTCGATCCCGGACACCTGCACGTCCACCGCGAAGGCGAGGACCGCGCCGACGACGAGGAGGAAGATCCCTGCTCCGATGCTCATTGCGTGCTCCTTCTGACTGCCGCCGGAGCGCACGCGGGAAGCGCGCAGGGGCACCGGCGATCGCCCCACGGTAGACCCCGGGTCCGGCGGCCCCCAGGCCTTCCGGCGGGAGCCTCCGGGGGTGTAGGGCGGTGCGGGTCAGCGGTCGGAGACGCGGAGCATCACGCGGGTGCGGTCGGCGCGGGTGACCAGGCCCTCGATCAGGAGGAACACGCGGTACTCGAGCCGGTACTTCGCCAGGAACACGCGGCCCAGGCGCTCGACCTCGCCGGGGTCGGCGTCGATCTCCGCGGCGGCCTCGACCGGCACCGCGTAGTCGGAGACGCGGCCGCGGCGGTCGCACGGGACGAGGGTCACCCGCGCGTCATTGCGGAGGCGCTTCACCTTGCCGCTGCGGCGGGGAGTGGTGACGATCAGCTCGTGGCCGTCGCGGGCGATCCAGACCGGGGTCGAGACGGCGTCCCCGGACTTCCGGAACGTGGTGAGCGAGACGAAGCGCTCGTCGGCGAGGGCGGTGAGGTCCTGGGAGAGGGGCATGTCCGAAGTAGAGCGGCCGGGAGCGGTCACCGCAAGCCTCCGTGGCACCTCGATCCGCCCCCGTAGGGTGGAGTGATGACCGACGCGACGCCTCTGATCGGCCCGACCGAGGCGCCCGATCTGCACGTGATGACCTACAACATCCGCCGGCGGATGCCGCGCCTCACCTCCCGCGCCGTCGACCAGTGGGACCGGCGCCGCCCGCTCGTCCAGCGGGTGCTGGAGCAGGAGCGCCCCTCGATCCTCGCCGTGCAGGAGGCGCTGCCGGACCAGTCGGCCGCCGTGCACGAGGCGCTGGGCTCCTCCTTCGAGGCGATGGGCTTCGGCCGGGACGCGGACCGCGGCGGCGAGCGCGTGATGCTCTTCGTCGACCGCAGCCGCTACGCCGTCCGGCACTGGACCCAGATCGCCCTCTCGGACACCCCGGACGTCGCCGGCTCGCGCAGCTGGGGCAACCGCATCCCGCGCACCGCCGTGATCGCGGAGCTGACCGATCACGCGACCAGCCGCGAGCTCACCGTGGTCTCGACCCACTTCGACCACATCTCGCGGCGCTCGCGCCAGCGCTCCGCCGAGCTGATCGCCCGCCGCGTCCTCGAGCTCGGACGCCCCGCGATCGTGATGGGCGACACCAACACCGACGTCGACACCGTCCCCTACCGGACGATCCTCGAGGAGGGCCGCCTCGCGGACGCGTGGGAGACGGCGGAGAAGCACCTCACCCACTCGTGGAGCACCTTCTCGAACTACCGTCCGCCGGCGCCGGGCAAGCGGATCGACTGGCTGCTCGTCAGCGAGGGCGCGTTCGAGGTCGTCTCCGCGGGGATCAACGCCGTCCGCTACGGGGGAGCGGCGCCCTCCGACCACGAGCCGGTCCAGGCCGTGCTGCGCTTCACGAACCCGTGAGCGGCTCCGCCCTCGTCGAGACATTCCTGGTGCCCCCGCGCACCCGCGGGGAGTGGACGGCCGACGGCATCCGCGCGATCGGGGCGGCGAGCATCGTGGCGGCCGCGATCGGCTGGGACCTGGTCGACGTGGCGGTGCTCGCGCTCGCGGCGATCGGGCTGGTGCTGCCGCGCTTCCTCGGCATCCGTCCGGCGCTCGACGCCCTCTTCGGGCTCGCGCTGCTCGTGGCGTCCTGGAGCAGCGTCCTCGGCCTCTACGAGGCCTGGCCGCAGTGGGACCTGGTCGTGCACTGCGTGCTCAACGGGCTGATCGCCGCGGTGGCCTACATCGTCGCCGCGCGGGCCGGAGTCGTGCCTGCCGTCGCGGGCGATCGCGGGCCGCTGCTCCCGGCGGTCGTGCTCTGCGCCTGCTTCGGGACGACGGCGGGCGTCCTGTGGGAGTGGGGCGAGTGGGCGGGGCACCGCTTCATCGACTCCTCGATCTTCGTCGGCTACGAGGACACGCTCGGCGACCTCGCCGCAGGTGCGCTGGGCTCGATCCTCGCCGGCGCGCTGATGCGCTTCTGGTCCGCGAAGTCCCGGGTGGTCGGACCGGGCGCCTCGCGCGGCGTCGGAGGTGCGGCGTAGCCTGTCCCGCATGTGCGGCCGCTTCGCGATGGACTCCGAGACCGATGAGCTGATCCGCGAGTTCGTCGCCGCGGGCGGGCGCGCCGAGGACTGGGCGCCCGACTACAGCGTCGCTCCCACCGACGTCGCGCCGATCGTCCGCGAGCGGCTCCACGACGGCGAGCGGGAGCGCGAGCTGGAGCTCGCGTCCTGGGGCTTCACCCCGTCCTGGTCGAAGGGCAGGGGGCCCTCGCCGATCAACGCGCGCCTCGAGTCGGTCGCGACGAACGGCCTGTTCCGCGGGGCGTTCGCCAAGCAGCGCGCGATCGTCCCGATGCGCGGGTACTACGAGTGGGAGACCCGCGCCGACGGCAAGCAGCCCTGGTTCCTGCAGGGCGAGGAGCCGATCCTCGCCGCGGCCGGCCTCTACACGGCCCGCAAGGAGGGCGACGACTGGCGCGTCTCCTTCACGATCATCACCCGCGAGGCGCGCGACGCCTCCGGCGAGGTGCACGACCGGATGCCCGTGTTCCTCACGCCCGACGTGCGCGACGCCTGGCTCGACCCGGCTCCGCTCGCCTCCGCCGAGGAGATGCTCGCCACCCTCGACCGGGCGTCCGTCGCGATGGCCTCGACCGTCACGGCCCACCCGGTCGACCGCCGCGTGAACAACTCCCGCACCGTCGACCGCCGCGACCCGGGCCTGCTGACGCCGGTCGCCTGAGGCCGTTCGCTCGGAAGGCGCGGGACGATCCGCGCGATCTGCGGAACCCCCCGGGCGAGGGCGGACGACGGGTGGTGGGTGGACCGGAGAGCACGGGAGGGGCGGAGCCGCGGCCCCGCCCCTCCCGGGCGTCCTACTTCGTGCCGGCGTGACCCGGGAACGGCTTGCCGTTCAGCGAGACCTCGTCGGGGTCGACCTCGACGTCGCCCACGTCGTCCGGGCCGCCCGTGCCGGGCACGGCCTTCACCTCGGCCGAGCCGGAGACCTCGGTGCGGCTCTCCGCCGGATCCGAGTCCTGCTTGGCCTCGGTCTCGCGGTCGCTGCCGGGCGACTCCGAGATGTCCTTCTCGATGGTCTCGCTCTCGGAGGAGGTGGCGGGAGCCGCCCCGTCCGGCTTGCCGATGGTCGAGCCCTGGTCGTCCTGCTCCGTGCGGTCCTGGTCCATGTCGTCGCCTTTCGTCGGGACCTCCGACGCTACGTCGGGGCGCGCGCGGGGGCACCCGCTTGACAGCCCGGCCGGGGGAGGGCGGCGTGCAGGGTCGACGTACTACCCTGGGTCGACGGTCGCACCGGGGGGCGCGGCACACCCGCCGCCGACCGCGAGGAGGACCCGTGGCATCCCACCGGACAGGCGACACCCGCATCGTCGGGACGACGGTCGACGGCCGGTACACGATCGAGGAGCTCATCGGCCGCGGCGGCATGGCCACGGTCTACCGGGCGCGAGACGGCGTCCTCGGCCGCTCCGTCGCGCTGAAGATGTTCGCCCCCGGCATCGACGACGCGCAGGACCTGCAGCGCAAGGCGTCCGAGATCCGGCTGCTCGCGGCGCTCAACCACCCCGCCCTCGTCACCCTCTACGACGCGCACGACGGCGGCGACGACACCAACGGCCAGGCCTACATGGTGATGGAGCTCGCCGAGGGCCCGAGCCTGTCCGAGCGGCTCGCCGAGGGCCCGGTCGCGCCGAACGACGTCGCCTCGATGGCGGGCGACCTCGGCGAGGCCCTGCACACGGTCCACGCGGCCGGAGTCGTGCACCGCGACGTGAAGCCGTCGAACGTGCTGCTCGTCCCGAGCCCGCTGACCAGCCGCGAGTTCCGCCCGAAGCTGGCCGACTTCGGCATCGCCTCCCTCATCGACGCGACGCGGATCACCGCGCCCGGCACCCTCATCGGCACCGCCGCCTACCTCAGCCCCGAGCAGGCGCACGGCGACCCGGTCACCTCGGCGAGCGACATCTACTCCCTCGGTCTGGTGCTCCTGGAGTCGCTGACCGGCCGCCGCCCGTTCACGGGCTCGGCGATCGAGGTCACGCTCGCCCGCCTGCTCCGCGACCCCGAGGTCTCGGAGTCGCTCGGCAGCGGCTGGACCTCGCTCCTGACCTCGATGACGCGGCGCGAGCCCGGCGAGCGTCCCGCCGCGCTCCAGGTGGCGGAGTCGGCACGCCGCCTGATCGATCCACGGCGCGACTCCCCGCCGGCGGCCATCGTCGTCCCCGACGTCCCCGCCACCCGGGTGATGTCGACGGAGCCACTCGCCGAGACCGAGCCGATCACGCGGACGGAGGCGCTCGACCCGACCCGCCGGCTCGCGGCCGACGCCTACCCGGCCACGGAGGCGATCGCTCCGACGCAGCGCTTCACCGCGACCGAGCGGATCGCACCGGCGCCGCGGACCGCTCCAGCGCCGCAGACCGCTCCGGCGCCGCGCACGGCTCCGCTCCGCCCCGCGGCCGCCCCTCCGCAGCGCCGCGGCCCGAGCCCGTGGCTGATCGTGCTGGTGCTCGCGCTGGTCGCGGTCGCCGTCGGGCTCGCGATCATCCTGATCGACGGTCCCCAGTCGCCTCTGCCGCAGGTGGACGGCGAGCTGGGCGACCACCTCCGTCAGCTGCGCGAGAGCATCCGCTCGTGAGGGGCCTCAGACTGCGCGCCGCCGGCGCCGTGCTCGCCTCGGTCCTGCTGCTGAGCGGATGCTCCTCCGCGCCGCAGGGCATCGACGAGGGCACCGCCCAGACCCTCGACGACGCGGTGGTGGCCGTCGCCGAGAAGGCCTCGGCCGACGACTACCAGGGCGCTCTCACCGAGCTCGCCTCGCTCCAGTCGGCGCTCGACGCCGCGCTCGCCGAGGACTCCGTCAGCTCCGACCGCGCAGCGACGGTGCAGGCGCAGGTCGACGTCGTCCGCGCCGACCTCGAGGCCCTGATCGCGGGAGCCCCGGAGCCGGCGCCGGCCGAGACGACCGCCCCGGCTCCCGAGGAGACGACCCCGGTCGAGGAGGAGCCGGAGGACACGCCGGCCCCCGTCGAGACCGAGGACGACCCCGCCCCCTCGCCCGAGGAGTCGGAGCCGGAGGAGACGCCGACCGAGCCGGAGGAGCCCGCGGAGGAGACCCCGGCCGCTCCCGGCGAGGACACTCCGGGGAACAGCGGTGGCGCTCCGGGGAACAGCGGCGACGCACCCGGCAACAGCGGGAACGCTCCCGGCAACGGCAACGGCAACGGCAACGGCAACGGCAACGGCAACGGCAACGGCAACGGCAACGCGGGCGGCAACGGCCCGGGCGCTCGCGGTGCGGCGACCGGAGTCGGCGCCCCCGCGGGCAGCGGTGCCGCGCCCGGGGCCGCGAAGGGCCCCGGCGGCCGCTAGAGCGCTATTCCTGCGTCGAGAGCACGGCGAACGCGGCGTCGAGCTCGACGTCCACGTCCGTGCCGTCCTCGCGGGTGACCTCCACCTCGAAGGCGTGGTCGGCGTCGTCGCTGCGCTCGGCCTCGGTGACGGTCCCGGAGCCGACGGCGCCCAGCGCCGCCTCGCTCGCGCGGGCCAGGTCGTCGCCGGTGAGGTCGTCCGGGTCCACGGCGGCCGCGGTCGGGTCGCCGGCAGGCACGCCGTCGTCGCCCGAGCCGGCCTGGAGGGCGCGGTCGTCGGGGTCCACGGACACGACGGCGAAGGAGTCGTCGAGGCGCACCTCGTACTCGAGGCCGTCGCGGTCGGTCAGGTCCAGCTCGTAGCCGGTGGCGCCGTCGTCGTCGCGCTCGGCCGAGGTGACGGTCCCGCCGCCGATCTCGGCGAGCGCGGCCTCGCTCGCGCGGTCCAGGTCGCTGCCGGTGAGGGAGTCGGACCCCTCGAAGCCGTCGGTCGCGGCGTAGGCGATGCCCGTCCCGGCTCCGATCAGCACGACCGCTCCGGCGATCCCGGCGATGATCTTCGTCTTCTTCTGCACGATGGCTCCGTCCCGGCGCCGCTCGTCGACGCCTCCAGCACTCTCGCGGTCGGGCGCTGAAGCAGGCCTGAAGCGCCCGCTCAGCGGACGAGCGGCACCCGCACCTCGACCCGGGCGCCGCCCAGCGCCGAGTCGCCGACGACGACCCGTCCGCCGTGGGCCCGGGCGATCCCGGCGACGATCGCCAGGCCGAGGCCCGAGCCTCCGGCGTCGCGCGCCCGGCCCTCGTCGAGGCGAACGAAGCGCTCGAGCACCCGCTCGCGCTCCGCCGCCGGGATCCCCGGCCCGTCGTCGTCCACCGCGAGCACCGCCTCCGCTCCGTCGATCCGGGTCGAGAGCGCCAGCTGCGAGGAGCGGTGCCGCACCGCGTTGTCGACCAGGTTCCGCAGCGCCCGCGAGAGCAGGGCCTCGTCGGCCACCGCCTGCACGGGCGAGATCCCGCTCGCGTCGACCCGGGCTCCGGAGTCGCGCAGGCGCCGCACCTCGCCGAGGGCGAGGTCGTCGAGGTCCACGGGAGCCGCCGCCACGGCCAGGCGCGCCTCGTCCGCCCGGGCGAGCAGCAGCAGGCCCTCGATCAGCCCGCCGAGCCGCACCGACTCCTCCGCGACCGTCCTCGCCAGCCGGGCGGAGTCGAGCCGGTCCGGGTGCGCGAGCGCCACCTCCGCGGTCTGGCGCAGCGCGGCGACGGGGGAGCGCAGCTCGTGCGAGGCGTCCGAGACGAAGCGCCGCTGCCGCTCCTGCCCGCTCTGCAGCCGATCGAGCATCCGGTTGAGGGTGTGCGCCAGCCGGTCGACCTCGTCGCCGGAGCCGGGAGCGGCGATCCGGCGGTCCAGGGCGGAGGAGGTGACCGCCTCGGCCTCCGCGCGCATCCGCTCCACGGGGCGCAGCGCCCGGCCGACGACGCCGGCGCACACCACCGCCACCAGCGCGATCAGCAGCGGGACGGCGACCGCGAGCAGCCCGATCGTCGTGGACACCGCCTCCTCGCGGCCCTCGTCGGGCACGCCGACCACGACGAGGGAGTCGTCGTCGAGCTCGCGGGCGGCGACCACCACCGCCCCCTCGTCGTCCACGTCGACCGTGACCGGGTCGTCGCTCTCGGCCAGCGCGAGCGGAGGGAGGTCCTCCGCGTCCTCGCCCGCGGCGGTCACCCGCCCGTCGACCACGAGCTGGACCAGTCCCTCCGAGCCGCGGACGGCCTCCGGGCCGCCCTGCTCGACCAGCGCCGCGACCCGCTCCGCCTCGGCGTCGGCGGCGGAGGCGGCGCTCGAGGCGAGCACGGAGGAGAGGACCAGGACGAAGAGCACGCTCCCGAGGAGCGCGGCGGCGGCCACCACGGCGGTCGCGGCCGCGGTGATGCGGGTCCGCAGGCTCCGGCGGTTCACCCGGCCACCAGCGTGTAGCCCGCCCCGCGCCGGGTGCGGAGGGTGTCGCGGCCGAAGGGCCGGTCGATCTTGTTGCGCAGGGTGCGGACGTAGACCTCGACGATGTTCGGGTCGCCGTCGTAGTCGAAGTCCCAGACGGCTCCGAGGACGTCCCGTTTGGAGACGACCTCGCCCGCCCGCGAGACGAAGTACTCGAGGACGCTGAACTCGCGCGCGGTCAGCGGCACGGCGACTCCGCCCCGCTCGACGCTCCGGGACGCCGGATCCAGCACGAGATCGCCGACGACGCGCACCGTGGGCCGCTCGGCGGCTCCGCGGCGGATGAGGGCGCGCAGCCGCGCGACGAGCACCGGGAACGAGAACGGCTTGGTGAGGTAGTCGTCGGCGCCGGTGTCGAGGGCCTCGACCTGGTCGAGGTCGCCGTCCTTCGCGGTGAGCATCAGGATCGGGGTCCAGTCCTCGGCGGCGCGCAGCCGCTCGCAGACGCGGAAGCCGCTGACATCCGGGAGCATCAGGTCGAGGACGATGGCGGCGTAGTCGGCCTCCTGCGCGTACCAGAGGGCGTCGGTGCCGGTGGTGGCGGTGTCCACGGCGAAGCCCTCGGCCTCCAGGCCCGTCTCGAGGGCGCGGAGCAGGTTGATCTCGTCGTCGACGACCAGGATGCGGATGGCGGCCTCCCCGGGTTCGGCGCGCGGGGCCTCGCGCGAGCCCAGGCTAGCCGCGGCCCCGCTGAAGCCCGCCTGAAGGGCCGGCGGACCACCGTGTCCCGCCGAGGCGCCGGCTCCCCGCCGGGACACCCGCCGGGACACCGGCCGGAGCGCGGTGTCCCGGCGGGACGCGCGGCGCCCGGGCGCGGGTCACTCGTCGCGGTCGGTGTACTCGCCCTCGCCCTCGGCGGAGGTGCCCGCGGCGCTGGTGTCGACGTAGCTGCCCTTGTCGGCGGTGCTCTGCTCGTTGACCGAGGTGTCGACGTAGCTGCCCTCGGCCTCGCCGGCGGTGTGCGAGACGCCCTCCGTCGAGGTGTACTCGCCGCCTTCGGTGTCCTCGGTGCTCGTGCCCTCGGCGACGTGACGGCCGTGGCCGGCGGTGTGCTCGTCGTGACCCTCGTGGTGGTCGTGGTGCTCGTGACCCTCGTGGTGCTCGTTGTCGTGGTCGTGGTGGGCCATGGCGGCCTCCTCGCTTCGTCGCGTCGGTGCGCGGTCGGATCCGCCGCGCTCGCTCCGAGACTTCTGCATCGGGGGCGGGGGTGCAAGACGTGGCGGCTGCACATCCGTGCCGCGCAACTCCTACCGGTGCCGGATCCGCCCGCCTAGCCTCCGAGGATGAGCAGACCCCCTCGCACCCGCTGGAGCGTCATCGGCCAGCTCGGACCGGCCTTCGACGACGGCGGTCCGATGCTGCTGGTCGAGGCCCGATCGGCGTTCGGGCGCCGCCCGATGCACCGCGCCAAGGCGCAACTGCTGCTGTCGGCGCTCCGCCACCGCGCCCGCGAGCTCGGGGACCGCGCCGAGTACGTCCGCTCCGAGACCTTCGGCGAGGCCCTCGCCGGGCGCGACGACCTCGAGGTGATCGACCCGCCCACCCGCGGCGGCCGCCGCCTCGCCCGCAGGCTCGGCATGAGCGTCCTGCCCAGCCGCGGCTTCATCACGGCCGAGGAGGACTTCCGCGAGTGGACGCTCTCCCGCTCGGGCAATCGCCTGCTGCTGGAGGACTTCTACCGGTGGAGCCGCGAGCGCACCGGCGTGCTGATGCGCGGCGACCAGCCCGAGGGCGGCCGCTGGAACTACGACCACGACAACCGCCAGCCTCCGCCCAAGGGCGCCTCCCGGCTCGGCCTGCCCGACCCGTGGTGGCCGGAGGAGGACGACATCGACGAGGAGGTGCGCGCCGACCTCGCGCGCTGGGAGGCCGAGGGGGCGGTCCGCCTGGTCGGCGCCGACGGTCCGCGCCGCTTCGCCGCGACGCCCGCCGAGGCAGAGGCGGCGCTCGCCGACTTCGTGTCGTCGCGCCTGGGCGACTTCGGGACCTACGAGGACGCGATGCTCTCGGGCGACTGGACGATGGCGCACTCGCTGCTCAGCGCCCCGATGAACCTCGGCGTGCTCGATCCGCGGACGGTCGTCGAGGCGGCCGAGGCGGAGTACGCCGCCGGGGGCGCGCCGATCGCGGCGACGGAGGGGTTCATCCGCCAGATCCTCGGCTGGCGCGACTACGTCTGGAACCTGTTCTGGCACCTCGGGCCGGAGTACCGGAACCGCAGCCGCGCGCTCGGCGCCTCCACGCCGCTGCCCGCCGGGCTGCTCGCTCTCGACCCGAGCGGCATCGAGGCGAACTGCCTGCACGAGACGCTCGACGACGTGCACCGGCACGGCTGGGCGCACCACATCCAGCGCCTGATGGTGCTCGGCAACTGGGGGCTGCAGCGGGGGTGGGATCCGGCGGAGCTCAACGACTGGTTCGTGGACGTCTTCGTCGACGGCACGGAGTGGGTGATGCCGGCGAACGTGATCGGGATGTCCCAGCACGCCGACGGCGGCGTCGTCGCGACGAAGCCGTACGCCTCGGGCGGCGCCTACATCAACCGGATGTCCGACTACTGCGGCGGCTGCCGCTTCGACCCGAAGGTGCGCCTGGGCGAGAACGCCTGCCCGGTGACCGCCGGGTACTGGGCCTTCCTCGACCGGGCCGAGCCGGTCCTCCGCGGCAACCACCGGATGGCCCAGCCCCTCGCGGGCCTGCGCCGCCTCGCGGACCGCGAAGCGGTGGTCGACCAGGAGCGCCTGCGCGAGACGTACTGACGCGGGGCCGACGGCGCGCCCGCCGCTACTCCGCGCGCACGAAGCGCGACACGGTGACCGCGACCGTCACTGCAGTCGTCCCCTCCACCGCCGCGAGCCGCGCGTCCAGCGCCTCGGGATCCACGTGGTGGGCACTCGGCCCCATCAGCACCTCGGCGCGCAGCTCGTCGACGCTCATCAGCACCGTCGTGTCCAGCTCGGTGCGCTCCTCGAGCGCGAACCCCGCCAGCTGCTCGTCGAGCCGCTCCGCCTTGCCGGCGTCGATGCCGAGCATCCCGAACCGCTCGCGGATCTCGTGCAGGTGCCTCTCGCGCGGAGTGACGACGACGGCGACGCCGCCCGGACGGAGCACCCGCCGCATCTCCGGGGCGTTCCGCGGCGCGAAGACGGTGAGCAGCGCGTCGGCGGAGGCGTCGGCCAGCGGGAGGGGCTGCCAGAGGTCCGCGGTCGCGATCGCCGCCCGAGGATGCGCGCGGGCGGCGCGCCGGGCGGCCGGGGCCGAGAGGTCCAGGCCCAGCCCGTCCGCCGCCGGATGCGCCTCGAGCACGGCCGCGAGGTACGCCCCGGTGCCGCAGCCGAGGTCGACCACGAGCCGCGCGTCGGCGGGGACGGCCGCGGCGACCGCGTCCTGGATCACCCGGTAGTGGCCGGAGCCGAGCAGGTCGGCGCGGGCCTGCACCATCGCCGTGGTGTCGCCCGAGGTCGCGTGCCTCCCGCGCAGCAGCGAGGCGTAGCCCTGACGCGCGAGGTCGGCGCTGTGCCCGAGGGGGCAGCGGAGCGAGGAGGGGCGGGGCAGCGCATCGGGGGCGAGCGCGCCGCCGCAGACCGGGCAGGCGAGGGCGGGCAGGACCGTCGATCCGGGTCGGGCGGCCGGATCGAACGCGCTCACTCCGCGCCGGGCGCGCGCGCCCGCATGGCGGTGACCGCCGCGTTCAGCGTCGCGATGGTCGGCACCGCGAACAGCGCCCCGGCGAGCCCGGCCACCTCGAGCCCGGTCGCGACTCCGAGCACCACGGCGAGCGGATGCACCTTCACGGCGGTCCCGAGGATGAGCGGCTGCAGCACGTGCCCCTCGAGCAGGTGCACCAGGATCACGACGCCGACCATCACCAGCGCGGCGACGGGCCCGCTGAACAGCAGAGCGACCAGTGCGGCGAGCGCACCGGTCACGATCGCGCCGAGGATCGGGACGAACGAGCCGAGGAACACCACGATCGCGATCGGCACGACGAGCGGCAGCTGCAGCGCGAGCGCGCCGATGCCGATGCCGACGGCGTTGATCCCGGCGACGCCGAGCTGCGCGATCACGAACTGGCTGAGGGTCCGCCAGCCGGCGGCGCCGCCGCGCTCCATCGCGGGGCGCGCGCGGCGGGGGAGGAGGCGGAGGAACCAGTGCCAGATCCGGCGGCCGTCGAGGAGCAGGAAGATCAGCGAGAACAGGGTGAGGAGGGTTCCGGCGAAGACCTCGGCCAGCTGGGAGCCGACGGCGAGGGCCCCGGACGCGATCGTCGACGCCTGCGCGTCGGCCCAGTCGACCGCGCGCTGCGCCCAGTCCGAGAGCTGGACGTCCGAGAACGACAGCGGCGGGCTCCGCAGCCACGCCTCGACGCCGTCGACCGCGTCGAGAGCGCGCTGCCCCACTCCGCTGAAGCCGGAGCGCGACTGCACAATCACCAGCCCGACGAGGCCGGTCAGCAGGAGGAGCATCAGGACGATCGAGACCAGGACCGCGAGCGGGCGGGGGAGCCGCAGGCGCTCGAGCCGGTTCCGCAGCGGGGTGAGGAGCGCGGTGAGCAGCAGCGCGATCAGCACCGGCACGACGATCACGGGCAGCAGCGAGACGAGGCGCACGAGGAGGTAGAGGAGCCCGGCGACGGCGAGGAAGCGCCACGACCAGGCGGCGGCGATCCGCATCCCGGTCGAGACGTCGCCCGAGGCGTCGTCCGGCGAGTCCGAGGGGGCCGGAGCCGTGACCGCAGCCGGGGGAGCGGCGGCCGCAGGCGGACTCGCCGCCGTGCCGTGCCGCTCGTCGCGCGCTCGCCGTCCCCGCATGACCCCTCCGATCCTCTCGCAGTGTACGGCGGAGCGGCCGTCCGGGACCGGGAGGGAGCCCGGGGGCGCCCCGCCTGGAGGGATCCGGGCGCCGGATGTGCCGGCAGCGGCTCGTCCGGAGGGCGGAACGCGCCGGATCGCGCCGTCTCCGCCCCGTTCCCCGTCTCGGCCGCGGGAGGCCGGTCCGCGCCGGTAGCGTTGTGCGGGTCGATGCCGAGCGAGGAGGGCGACGGATGCTGGAGGCGGTTCTCGCGATCGCCGCGTGGTGCGCGGGCGCGGTGCTCGTCGTCAGCGGCGCCCTGAAGCTCGGCCGCACGGAGCGGTTCCGGGCGAGCCTCGAGGCGCTCGGGGTCCCCCTCCTCCTCCGGCGCCGCGGCTGGTTCGCGGCCGCCTTCCCCGTCGTCGAGATCGCGCTGGGCGCCGCGGTGGTGCTGGCGCCCGCTCCGGCGCACCGTGCCGCCCTCGTGCCGGTGGCGCTCCTCGACGCCGTGTTCCTCGTCGTCGCCGTCCGTGCGGTCCGCGCGACGGAGGACGTCGACTGCGAGTGCTTCGGCGGGCTGGGCTCGGCACGGATGACCGGACACACCGTCGCGAGGAACGCGGTGCTGCTCGCGCTCGCGGTCGCCGGGGCCCTCGGCGGGCTCGCTCCGGCCGCGCTGCTCGGCGGCGGCGGTGCCTCGGCGGCGGCGTCCGGGCTCGCCGCCGCTCTCGCCGCGGTCTCGCTCGTGCTGGTGCGCGACCGCCTTGCGGCGTCGACGGCCGCTCGCGTCCGGGCGGCCGCCCGCCTGTCCGCAGCCGACAGGGAGTCCGCGCCGGGGCGCGCGCCCGAGGGCGACCTCTCGGCCGCCGACCTCGCGTTCGTCACAGTGGCCGGCGAGCTCCTGACGCTCGAGGAGCTGTCCCGCCCGGCGACGCACCTCGTCTTCTTCTCGCCCTCGTGCGCCGCCTGCCACGCGCTCGTCGAGCGCTTCCGCTGGTGGCCCCACGGCCTGCGCCCGGGCGAGGAGCTGCTGCCCGTCCTCCTCGGCAGCCGCGAGGACTTCGCGGTGCACGCCGTCTACGGGCCGCTCGTCGACCACGCCCTCTACGATCCGGAGGGCCGCGTCGCCGCCGCCCTCGGCCGAGCGGGGACGCCGGGCCACGTGCTGCTCACGCCCGAGCGTCCGCTCGGCGACGGCTGGACCTCGGGAGCCGCGTCGATCGAGGCACGCGTGCTCCGGCCCGGATTCCTCGCCGAGCTGCAGGCGGCCGGCCCGGACCCGGCTCCGGCGGCCGGCGGCGCGGTACCGGCGGGGTGACGACGGCCGGCGGGCGGAGCGGTGCCGCCGGGCTGTCGACGACCGACCGACGGCGGCCGGGCTCAGCGGCGCTCGAACTCGCCGGACATCGAGCCGTGCACGGGGTGGGCGGGATCGTCACCCACGGCGCGGGCGGGATCGTCGATCTCCACGGCGCGGGACGGGGGCTCCTCGTCGCTCGCGTCGAGGCCGAAGCCGTCCTCGAGCAGCTCCTGGGCGATGCGGCTCGACAGGCCGCTCCTCTCGCCCGGTCCGGGGTCGCTCTCCGGGTCGACGGGGGCGGCGAACGCCTGCTCGAGTCCGGACGCCGGCATCCCGGCGTCGTCGATCGAGTCGGCTCGCCCGTCGAAGGGTCCTCGTGCAGGTCTCGGCATGCGCCCGAGCGTAGAGGACGGGCCCCCGGAGGTCGACGCTCCGTCGCGCACTGCCGGGCCGCCCGCGCGCCGGGTCAGTCGTGCAGCGACCAGGAGTGGGGAGCGACCTGGACGCCGCCGACGGTCGCCGTCTCGTCGCCGATGTTCAGCGCGAGCCGCGCGGTGCGTCCCTCCGGGCCCTCCGCCACGAGCATCACGGCGGTGTTGGAGAGGTCGACCGTGCGGGTGCTCGCGCCGACCAGCCACGGGTTCCGTCGGCGGAACGCGACGACCTCCTGGTGGGCCCGGTAGGCCTCCCCGCCCGGCCACTCGGCGGGCTCGGCCGGGAACTCCGGGCGGATCGCGTCGTCGCCGCCGATCCGCTCCTCCTTGACGCCGCGCAGGCCCCGCTCGTCGCCGGAGTAGATGCTCGGCACGCCGGCGACGAAGCCGAGGATCGCCGTGGCGTGGCCGTGGTGGCGCTCGTCGCTGACGGCGCTGGCGATCCGGGTCACGTCGTGGTTGCCGACGAAGGTCAGGGGCAGGAACTCGCGGACGAAGTCGTCGTGGCGCTTCAGGGACCAGGCCAGCTCGAAGAGGTTCGCCTCCTCGAGGGAGTTGCGGACGGCCTTCCAGAGCTCGTACTGCGTGACCGAGTCGAGCCCCGACTCCCGCACGTAGCCGGTGTAGTCGCCGTGGATGACCTCGCCGACGAACCACGCGTCGGGGAAGCGCTGCCGCACCGGGTCGATCGCCGCGTGCCAGGCCGCCGGCGCGACCGCGTACGCCGCGTCGAGCCGCCAGCCGTCGATGCCCCGCTCGAGCCAGTGCGCGAGCACGGAGGACACGTGCTCCGCGACCTCGGGGTTCCCGTTGTCGAGCTCGACCAGGGCGTCGTGCCCCTCGAACACGTCGACGCGGAGGCCGTCGACCTCCTGCGACCGCTCGCTGCGGGAGAAGCGCGCCGCCTCGGGGGAGCCCTCGCCGGCCGCGACGGCGGCACGCCACCAGGGGTGCTCCCGTCCCACGTGGTTGAAGACCCCGTCGAGCAGCACCCGGATCCCGCGCTCGCGGCACGCGGCGATCAGCGCGTCGAGGTCGGCCTCGTCGCCGAGGCGGGGATCGATCCGGAAGTGGTCGACCGTGTCGTAGCCGTGGGTGGAGGAGGCGAAGACCGGCCCGAGCAGCAGCCCGTTGCAGCCCAGCGCCAGCAGGTCGTCGAGCCAGGGGAGCAGGGCGCGGAGGCGGTGCTGCGGCTCGTCGTCCGGACCCGGACCCTCCGAGGCGCTCGCCTCGGCGCCCGTGAAGCCGAGCGGGTAGACGTGCCACCAGATCGCCGTCGAGATCCAACCGTCCGTCTGAGCCATCGTGGCCGTCCTCCCGGCCCGCTCGGGCGCGGACCGCCGTCACTGTAGCGAGGCGGGCTGGACCGGAGCCGCGCCCGCTCACGGGCCGGGCCGCAGGGCGGTGATCCAGGCCAGCACGGCCAGGCCCGCCCGCACGGAGGCGGGTGCCGTGACGGAGCAGACGAGCAGTGCGAGAGCCGCGCAGGCGAGCCCGGCCACCGCGCTCCTCCGCTCGCCCGCCCACCGCAGCGCCCGCACGGACGCGATCACCGCGGCGACCGCCACGGCGACGGCGGGGAGGGCCCAGAGCGGATGCACGGAGGACGCGAGCGCGAGCAGGCCCAGCGCGAGCGCGGCGAGGCCGGGCTCGTACGGCCGGCGAGCGGGAGGGTGCCGCCGGGGCGGCCGGGGGAGGGCCGCGTCGGCCGGAGCGGATGGAGGGAGGAGTGCCGTCGTCGTCATGAGCCGATCCTCGTCAGGCGGCGGACTCTGCGGAGAGGCGATCGGCGGATCGGTGGACGAGAGGCGCCGAGCGCCTCCTGTGGAGGGACCGACCGGCGCGATCGGCGTCGTTCCGGGCGTCTCGGGGCCGGAATCGCCGGAGATCCGGGGCGGGGCTGGTAGGTTACCGACGGTCCGACCGGTTGAGGACGTCCGTCCCCGGCCGAGGACGATCCATCGAAACCAGCTGTTCCGACAGCGAGAACGTCCTGGGAGGACACTCCATGGCTGACAAGTCGCTCAACCGCACCGAGCTCGTCGCGAAGATCGCCGCCGACTCCGGCCAGAGCCAGGCCGCCGTCAACGGCGTCCTCGACTCGCTCTTCACCACCCTCGCCGACTCCGTGTCGAACGACGTGAAGGTCACCATCCCCGGCTGGATCGCCGTCGAGCGCACCTCCCGCGCCGCGCGCACCGGCCGCAACCCGCAGACCGGCGAGACCATCCAGATCGCCGCCGGCCACTCGGTCAAGGTCTCCGCGGGCACCAAGCTCAAGGCCGCCGCGAAGTAGTCGCGCCCTCCGACACGGCCCCGGCACTGCGCCGGGGCCGTCGTCGTCCGCGGACGCGGCTGCCGATCGTCCGCGGACGCGGCTGCCGATCAGCCGCGGAACGTAGGCTGGACCGGTGAATCGAACCGTCCGGATCGTCGGCCCTGCGCTCGTGCTCGTCGCCGCAGCGCTCGTCGCCCTCCTCGCGGCCCTGGCCTTCGGCGGGGGAGCCGCGGCTCCGCTGCTGAACGATCCCGGCCCCGTGGTCCGCTACGGCCTCCCGATCGCCAAGCTGGCCGTCAATCTCGGCGCCGCGGGCATGATCGGCTCGCTCGTGCTGACGCTGTTCGCGCTGAGCCCCCGCGCCGCCGCCGCCCGCGACGCTCGATCCTCGTCCCGATCTTCGACCGCTCACGCCTCCGCGCGGGGCGGCCAGTCCTCGCGCGGCGGCCAGTCCTCCTCCCGCGCCGGATCGACGCGCACCGCGGTCGCGCCCGCGCGCCCCGCGCCCGCCGAGGCCGCGCCCGAGCCGCGCACCGAGTTCTCGATCGCCCTCGACGTCGCCGCCGCCAGCGCCGCGTTCTTCGCGGCGGCCAGCGCGGTGACCGGGTTCCTCACCTTCCTCAACGTCACGCAGACGCCCCTGAGCCTCGACCGCGACTTCGGCACCAAGCTCAGCTACTTCATCGGCAGCATCGAGGTCGGCCAGGCCTGGCTCATCACGACGCTGCTCGCGGCCGTCGTCACCGTCCTCTGCTTCGCCGTCCGCAACCAGACCGCGCTCGTCTTCGTCACGGGCCTGGCCCTGCTCACGCTGCTGCCGATGGCGCAGCAGGGGCACGCGGCGGGAGCGAGCGGGCACGACGCCGCCGTCACGGCGCTGGGCCTGCACCTCGTCTTCGCGGCGATCTGGCTGGGCGGCCTCATCACCGTCATCGCCCTGCGGCCCCTGCTCGGCGGCTCCCGCCTGCTGCCCGTGATCGAGCGCTACTCCAGCCTCGCGCTCGTGAGCTTCGTCGTGGTCGCGGCGTCCGGCTACGTCAGCGCCGAGCTCCGGCTCGCCACCCTCGACAACCTGCTGACCGGCTACGGGATCCTCGTGCTGGTCAAGGTCGCGGCGCTGGTCGCGCTGGGCCTGTTCGGCGTGCTGCAGCGCCGCTACCTCATCGAGCGGATGCGGAAGGCCGGCGGTGTCGGCGGCCGCAGCTTCTGGTGGCTCGTCGGCGCCGAGATCGCCTTCATGGGGATCGCGTCCGGAGTCGCCGCGGCTCTCGCGCGCACCGCGACCCCGGTCGACCAGATCGCCGCCAGCCAGCTCACGGATCCGACCCCGGCCCAGCTGCTGACGGGCGAGCCCCTGCCGCCGCCCGCGAGCGCGATGAACTTCCTCACGCTCTGGAACATCGACCTGGTCTGGCTCCTGGTCTGCTCCTTCGCCATCGCGTTCTACGTCGCCGGAGTGGTGCGCCTGCACCGCCGCGGCGACCGCTGGCCCCTGCACCGCACGATCCTCTGGATCGCGGGCATGCTCCTCCTGGCCTACATCACGAACGGCGGGGTGAACGCGTACGAGAAGTACCTGTTCAGCGCCCACATGCTCTCGCACATGGTCCTCACCATGGCGGTGCCGCTGCTGCTCGTCCCGGCGGCACCGGTCACGCTCATCGCCCGCGCCGCCGCCCGCCGCTCCGACGGCTCCCGCGGCGCCCGCGAGTGGGTGCTGCTCGCCGTTCACTCGCGCTTCGCCACCGCGATCTCGCACCCGATCGTCGCCGCGCTGCTGTTCGTCGGGTCGCTCTGGGGCTTCTACTACTCCCCGCTGTTCCGCTGGGCCACCACGGACCACATCGGCCACGAGTGGATGATCGTCCACTTCCTGATCACCGGCTACCTCTTCGTCAGCGTCCTGATCGGAGTGGACCCGAGCGTGCACCGCGTGCCCTACGCGATGCGCCTCCTGCTGCTGCTGGGCACCATGGCGTTCCACGCCTTCTTCGGCCTCGCACTGATGACGGGGGAGGGGCTGCTCCTGGCCGACTGGTACGGAGCGATGGGCTGGGGCACCTCCGCGCTCGCCGATCAGCAGGCGGCCGGCGGCATCGCGTGGAGCATCGGCGAGATCCCCACCCTCGCGCTCGCGATCGTCGTCGCGATGATGTGGAGCCGCTCCGACGCCCGCGAGACCAAGCGCCGCGACCGCCAGGCCGACCGCACCGGAGAGGCCGAGCTCACGGCCTACAACGACCGCCTGGCCGCCCTCCAGAAGCGCGGCTGATCCGCGCCCGGGCCCCGCCCGGCGGCCCGCGGGTACAGTGGAGCGGTGACTCAGCCGACCCTCTCCGACGAGCAGCAGCGGGTCTTCGACCTCATCGAGAACACGCGCGAGCACCTGTTCGTCACGGGTCGCGCGGGCACGGGCAAGTCCACCCTGCTCAACCACCTGAGCTGGAACACCGACAAGCAGATCGTCATCTGCGCCCCCACCGGCGTCGCGGCGCTGAACGTCGGCGGCCAGACCATCCACTCGCTCTTCCGACTGCCGATCGGCGTCATCGCCGACTCCGACCTCGACCAGCCGCCCGAGCTGCGCAAGCTCCTCAACACCATCGACACGCTCGTCATCGACGAGATCTCCATGGTCAACGCCGACCTGCTCGACGGGATCGACCGCAGCCTCCGGCAGGCGCGGCAGCGGCGCTCCGAGCCGTTCGGGGGCGTGCAGGTCGTCCTCTTCGGCGACCCGTTCCAGCTCGCACCCGTTCCCGGCGATCCGGAGGAGCGCGCCTACTTCGCCGACCGCTACCGCTCGCTGTGGTTCTTCGACGCCCTCGTCTGGCAGGAGGCGCCGCTGCGGATCGTCGAGCTCGGCCGGATCCACCGGCAGAGCGACGAGCGCTTCAAGTGGATGCTCAACGCGGTCCGCTTCGGCATGGTGACGAAGGAGATCGCCGACGTGCTGAACGCGGCGGGCGCGCGGACGCCTCCGGCCGACGACGCGATCACGCTCGCGACCCGCAACGACACGGTCAACCGCATCAACCAGGCGGCGCTCGCGCGGCTGAAGGGCCCGCTGAAGACCGCGTCGGCCGAGATCAGCGGCGACTTCGGAGGGCGTGCCTATCCAGCGGACCAGAACCTCGAGCTCAAGATCGGCGCGCACGTGATGTTCCTGCGCAACGACTCCGAGCAGCGCTGGGTGAACGGCACGATCGGCCGTGTGACGAAGGTCGCGGGGACGGTGTGGGTCGAGGTGGACGGCGAGGTCCACGAGGTCGAGCCCGCGACCTGGGAGCGCTACCGCTACTCCTACTCCGCCGCGACGAAGAAGCTCACCCGCGAGATCGTCGCCGAGTTCGCGCAGTTCCCGCTCCGCCTGGCGTGGGCGGTCACGATCCACAAGTCGCAGGGCAAGACCTACGACTCCGCCGTGGTCGACCTCGGGCAGCGCGCCTTCGCCCCCGGGCAGACCTACGTGGCGCTCAGCCGCATCACGAGCCTCGAGGGGCTCTACCTGACGCGGCCGCTCCGGCCGAGCGACATCATCGTCGACAAGGACGTGCTGCGCTTCATGTCCGAACGGCGAGCCGAGCCGGCCGCCGTCGCGGAGGCGTCCGCGGACTGACGCCCCGCGGAGGACGTGGTAGCAGGGGCCTCAGGCCGCCGCGCAGGTCCGGGCGAGATCGCGGAACAGCTCCGTCGTCAGCCGGTACGCCTCCGCGACCTCCGCGATGACCCGCTCGCGCTCCTCCTCGTCCCAGCCCGCGGCGTCGAGCTGCTCGCGATAGGTGGCGCGGAAGGCCGACGGTGCGGCGATCTCGCCGAAGAGGAAGAAGCCGACGCCGTTGGTCTCGAAGCCGAACCGCCGCTGCAGCAGCCCGCGGACGATCGCGCAGCCGGAGAGGTCACCGAGGTAGCGCGTGTAGTGGTGGGCGACGAAGCCGCCGCTCCAGCCCGAGGCCACGGTGCGGATCCGGTCGACGTAGGCGCTGGTCGAGGGCAGCGGGCGGATGCGCTCGCGCCAGTCCTCGCCGACGAGGAAGCGCAGGTCCTCCGCGATCGCGGGGAGCCGGGTGAGCTTGGCCGAGAGGAAGGGCTCCGCGACCGGATCGCCGGCCATGTCCTCCGCCACGGCCTCGAGGGCCTCGTAGACGAAGTAGTGCTGCGAGATGAGCGCGATGTAGTCGTCGCGGCTGCCGGAGCCGGTCATCAGCGAGGTCATGAAGGCGGCGCCCTCGTCGTCCGCGCCGGACTGCCCGATGCGCAGGCGTAGGGCCTCGGAGAACGGGATGACGTTCGACACGGTGGCCTCCCTCGGCGACTGAGGACTGCCTTACCTTAGCCGAGCGGAGCCGCTGGGACCAGAGGGCGTCAGTGCCCGTGTCCGCGGTCGACGACGGAGTGCATCATCCCGCCCATGTCGCCCGAGCCGCCCGAGGAGGCGGCCATGGCGGGGGTGGCGAGGGCGGAGACGGTGAGCGCGCCGGCCAGGAGTCCGACGAGAGCTCGCGACGGCGAGACGGCCTTCTCCTCGACGCGCGGAGAGCGGAGCGAGACGGCCACCACGGCGACCGCGATCAGCTGGAGGACCGCGGCGGCCAGCGCGGGGAGGGGCTCGGCGAGTGCGCCGAGGGACAGAGCGAGGGCGAACGCCGCCAGGGAGGCGACCGCGACGACCAGCGCGGAGCGCGGCACGACGATCCGGCCGCGTGCCAGGACGAGGACCGCCCAGAGGATTTCGACAGCACCGAGCGCTCCGATCACCGGAGCCTGCACGCCCTCGCCGCCGGCGGCGAGCGAGAGGTGGACGAGCCCGGCGCCGAGTCCGGCGAAAGCGGCGTTGCAGCGGGCCACGGTGGTCATAGCGGCTCCTTCGCTGAATCGAGGAAGAAGAGGAGGCCCCGGATCGACACACCGCATCGTGTCGTCCGGGGCCGTTCAGTCCGTCCGCCGCGGAAAACGGCGGGCCCACGGCGGACGGAGTAGAGGGGGGCGGCGGGTGCCGCCCGGGTCAGGCGGTCGCGGTGGTGCGCGTCCTCGCCGTCTTCTCGGTGCCGAGTCCGACTCCCAGGAGCACCAGCGCGCTGGCCAGGTGCAGGAAGTGGTCGGCGGTGTTCAGCGCCAGCACGTTCAGAGCGGTGTCGACCAGGAAGAAGCCGACGATGCCGAGCAGCAGGTACACCGCTCCGACGGTCACGTTGACGGTCTTCGCCGCGGCGACGGTCGACAGGCCCGCGATCAGCAGCGCGCCTCCGATGAGCAGGTGGGCGATGTTGTGCAGCGGGTTCACCTCGAAGATGCCGAGCAGGAGCCCGCCTTCGGTCGAGAGGAACTGCACGCCTCCGGTCACGACGAAGCCGAGCAGCCCGACGACGACGTAGACGGCTCCGAAGAGAGTCGCCAGCAGTCGATTGGGGGATCTGCGCATGGTCTCTTACCTCCTTCGAGCAGCGCCTCTGCGCTGTACTCCCTCTCTTCGTAACCGGGCGCCTGCCGGTTTGGGAACGGGGTGGACTCCGCCGGTCACGGTCAGGACACGAATCGCGATCGGGCGCTCAGCGGCCCTCTCCGGCCCGACGGAGCCCCCGTACAGTGGTGCCGTTCGCAGACGACGGGGGAGTCGCACGGCATGGGATCTCGCAGACGGACGCGGACGGGGCTGCTCGTCGTCCCGGTCCTCGTGCTCGCACTGGCCGGCTGCACGCCCGCCGCCGCCTCGCGCGTGGCGGAGGCTCCCGCGCAGGCGGCGTCGGAGGAGCTCGCCTCCGCCCTGTCGGGGTTCCTCGACGAGACGGTCGGCGTCGCCGGCGCGACCGGAGCGGTCGCCGGGGTCTGGTCGCCGTGGGGCGGCAGCTGGGAGGGCGCGGTCGGCTGGGAATCGGACGAGCGCACCACCGCCCTCACCACCGACGCGCACCTGCGGCTCGGCACCGGCGGCACCGAGGCGATGACCTGCGACGTGGTCCTCGCCCTCGCCGACTCCGGCCGGGTCGACCTCGACGCCGACGTCGGCGAGACGCTGCGCTCCCTGCCCGGCATCGACGGCCTCACGCTGCGCGAGCTCTGCGCGCACACCTCCGGCCTGGCCGACTTCCGCTCGGCGCTCTGGCCGACCGTGCTCCAGAACCCCCCGCGGCAGTGGCCGACGCTCGAGCTGCTCGCCGCGGCCCAGGTGCGCGGCGCCTCGGCCGAGCCCGGAGCGGCGTGGTCCGACTCCGCCACCGGTCCGCTGCTCGCCGGCATCGTCGCCGCGCAGGTGACCGGTCGGAGCATCGGGGAGCTCTACGACCAGTACGTGGTGCCGCGGTACGGGCTGCGCAGCACGGAGCTGCCAGACGCCTCCGAGGTCGACCTGCCCGCTCCGTCCCCCCGCGGCTACGCGGTCGCGCTGGACCCGGCGACCGGGGAGAAGCGCTGCGACGTGCGGCTCGACGTCACCGCCGCGTCCCCGTCCGCGCTCGGCGCCGCGGGCGGAGCGCTGACCGATCTGGAGGACCTCCGGCGGCTGGCGATTGGTCTCGCGGCCGATCCCGCGGGCGACGCCATGTGGCAGGATCCGGTCGTCCAGGGCCAGGGCCGCGCCGACTACCTCCGCGCCGGGCTCGGCGGGCACGAGGCGGGACCCCTCCGCGGCTTCTCGGGCCTCGCGCCCGGCTTCGTCACCGCGGCCTACTCCGACCCGGTCTCGGGCCTGACCGTGGCCGTCTCGATCAACAGCTCGACGCCCGGCGGCGACTTCGCCGCGACGGTCGCCCGCACCCTGGCCGCCATCGCGGTCGAGCAGGGAGCCGCGGCGGGAGCCGAGGGCCTGCCCCGGCTCCCGTGGACGGCCGACGGCGAGCGCGGCGCCGTGCAGGGGACCCCGACGCGCTGCTGATCCGGCGGCGCCCTACTCTGGTGCCATGCCGATCACTCCCGACACCAAGGACTGGACCTGGGTCCTCGAGCGCCCGTGCCTCGAGTGCGGTTTCGACGCCTCGCTCGTCGACGCCGACGAGGTCGCCGAGCTCATCCGCGAGAACGCCGCCGCCTGGCCCTACGTGCTCGACCGCGACGACGCGGCGGGCCGGCCCGACGACGAGACCTGGTCGCCGCTCGAGTACGCCGCGCACGTGCGCGACGTGCACCGCGTCTACCGCACCCGCGTGCAGCTGATGCTCGCCGGCGACGACCCGCTCTACCCCAACTGGGACCAGGACGTCACCGCCGTGGAGGAGCGCTACGACCAGCAGGACCCCGCGACGGTCGGCCGCGAGCTGGTCGAGGCGGCTGAGCGCATCGCCGAGGTGTTCGACTCCGTCGCCGGTGCCCAGTGGCAGCGCCGAGGCCGCCGCAGCGACGGCGCGGCGTTCACGGTCGACACGATCGCCCGCTACTACCTGCACGACGTCCAGCACCACCTGCACGACGTGCAGGGCTGAGCTCAGGTGTCGATGAGCTGCGGATTGAGGAACGAGAGCGTCCGCGCGTAGGCGAGCGCCGCGGAGGCGGGGCTGACCGCGTCGCGCAGGTTGCCGTTCGCGAAGTGCCGCTGCGTGTCCGGGTAGGTGTGCGCCGTGACCGGCGTCCCCGACTCCTTCAGCCGCCCGACGAACGACTCCGGGTCGTCGCCCGCGGGCCACTCGTCGCTCTGCGCGTAGTGCAGGAGGGTGGGGCACGGGACCAGCACGTGCTCCTCCGCACCGAGGGTGGCGTAGTACGCGACCACCGCGTCCACGAGCCCGGTGCCCGCGGCGAGCAGCCCGAGGCGGCCGCCGAAGCCGAAGCCGATGACGGCGCTGCGCGGCGCCCCGGCCGCGACTCCGGTGCCGACCGCCTCGGCGACGGCGGCGAGGGTGCGGTCCTGCGCGGCCATCGCGGCGAGGTCGCGCGCGTCCTCCGGGGCGAGCGTGGCCCAGCCGTCGTAGAGGTCGGGCACGAGCACGTGGTAGCCGTGCTTCGCCACGGCCTCGGCGAACGGCTCCAGCCACGGCAGGCGCCCGAACACGTCGTGCAGCACGACCACCACGGGCCGGCCGGGGTGCCCGTACTCGAGGGCGACGCCCGGCGACGGGATCTGGACGAGCTCTGTCACCCCTCCACCCTGCCCTCTGCGTCCCGCGATCCCGCGCGCTGCCGCGGATCCGCCCGGCGTGTCGCGTCGAAACGCCGCGCGGGCGCCTCACCGCTCCGCGCAGCCGTGCGGCTTCAGCGGCAGGACGACCTGCTCGCGCAAGTGCTCGTAGACGACCGAGGTGCGCACGTCGGCGACCTCGCGGCGCTGCGTCAGCTCGTCGATGACGAAGGCGTAGAGGTCCTGGTTGTCGCGGACGGCGACGTGGATGATGAAGTCCTCCGAGCCGGAGGTGACGAACACGCCGACCGTCTCGTCGAGGCCGGCGACCCAGTCGCGGAAGGCCTCGATGATCTCGCGCGACGGCGGACGGATGCGGACCGCGATCAGCGCCTGCACGCCGCGCCCGAGGGCCGCGAAGTCGAGAGTGAGCGTCGCGCCGGTGATCACGCCGCGGCGCCGGAGGCTCCTCGTGCGGTCGAGGGCGGTGGTCGGCGAGACGTGCACGGCGGCTGCGAGGTCACGGTTCGTGATCCGTGCATCCGACTGCAGGACCTGCAGGATCCGGACGTCGAGTTCGTCGAGTGCCGCTCCTGGGCCGTTCTGCTGGTCGTTCATACGGAGATCCTGCCTAAGGGGAGCCCTCCTGCCTACTGTTCGTGACGTCACTGCGCACGAACCGAGGAGCATCATGACCATCCCCGCCCCCGACGCCGTCGGCTTCCACCCCGACGAGATCGACACCGCCGCGCCCACCCGCTCGGCCCGCCTCAAGTGGGTGGTCGTCGTCGACGAGTCCCTCCCCGCCGGCCGCGCCGTGAACGCCGCGATCTGCGTGGGCGCCGCGACGGCCGCGCACGTCGCGGGGCTGCTCGGACCGAGCCCCGCCGACGCGTCCGGATCGCTGCATCCCGGTCTGCCGTGGGCCGGCTGCACGGTCCTCGCCGCCGACGCGGCGACCCTGCTCGCGATCCGCGCGAAGGCCGAGGCGCACGACGGGACGTTCGTCGCCGACATGCCCGCGTCCGCGCAGGCCACCCGGGTGTACGACGAGTACCGGGAGGCGGTGGCGGCGAGCGGCTCCGACGAGCTGCAGTACCTCGCGGTCAGCCTGGTGGGGCCGAGGAACCGGATCGACAGGATCGTCGGGCGGCTGCCGCTGCTGGGCTGACGGATACCGCTGGGCTGACAAACGCCGCTGCGCTGCCGGACGCCGCTGCAGCGCTGGAGGAGGAGCCGCTCGCGTCGGGCCGGAGGACCGGCCGCAGACGAGGGGGGGAGGAGAGCGAGTGACGGGAATCGAACCCGCGCCATCTGCTTGGGAAGCAGAAGTTCTACCATTGAACTACACTCGCGTGGCGCCGCTCGGGCGCACCAGGACATCGTAGCAAGGCCCGGAGCCGGCCCATGCCCCCGGGTCGCGCCACGCCCTAGGATCGCAGCGTGCTCCTCTCCGACCGCGACATCTCGCTCGAACTCGCCTCCGGCCGCGTGGGGCTCGCCCCGCACGATCCGTCGATGCTGCAGCCGTCGTCCGTCGATGTGCGCCTCGACCGCTTCTTCCGGCTGTTCGACAACCACCGCTACCCGTACATCGATCCGGCCGAGGACCAGCCCGAGCTGACCCGCTTGGTCGAGACGCCGCAGGGCGAGCCGTTCATCCTCCACCCGGGAGAGTTCGTGCTCGGCTCGACCTACGAGGAGGTGTCGCTGCCGGACGACATCGCGGCGCGCCTCGAGGGCAAGAGCTCGCTCGGACGGCTCGGACTGCTGACCCACTCGACCGCCGGGTTCATCGATCCGGGCTTCACCGGCCACGTCACCCTCGAGCTCAGCAACGTCGCGACGCTCCCCATCACGCTCTGGCCGGGGATGAAGATCGGCCAGATGTGCTTCTTCCGCCTCAGCTCGCCCGCCGAGAAGCCCTACGGCTCGGCGGAGTACAGCTCGCGGTACCAGGGCCAGCGCGGTCCGACCGCGTCGCGGTCGGCGCTCAACTTCCACCGCACGGACGTCTACACCGACTGACTCCGGCGCAGGGATCAGGGCGCGGGGGTCAGCCCAGCAGGCGGGGGAGCTGCAGCACGAGCCAGGGGGAGAACGCCCAGGGGGTCGAGCGGACGGCGGCGAGCGTCGCCTCGGCGTCGACCCACTCGTAGTCCATGACCTCGTCGAGGCGCGGATCGAGGGCGTCGCGGCTCGACAGCGTCGCCGTGTAGACGGGGCAGATCTCGTTCTCGACGACGCCGGACGCGTCGACCGCGCGGTAGCGGAAGTCCGGCAGGGCGACCTCCAGCGTGGCCAGCCGGGCGCCGAGCTCGCGCTCGGCCCGGCGGACGACGGCGTCCTCGATCCGCTCGCCCGGGGCGGGGTGCCCGCAGAAGGAGTTGGTCCAGACGCCCGGCCAGGTGCGCTTCTCGAGTGCGCGGCGGGTCACCAGCAGCGCGCCGTCCGGGGAGAAGACGTGGCAGGAGAACGCGAGGTGCAGGGGAGTGGCCGTGTCGTGCACGGTCGCCTTGTCGGCGACCCCCACGGCGTTCCCGGCCTCGTCGAGGAGGACCACCTGCTCGATCCGGTCCGTCTGCACAGTGGCGGCTGGCGAAGTCATACCCGCAAGTCAAGCACGCCGCAACACATCAGCCGGCTTATCGTCCTGGTTCTCCCCTTTGTTAGCCTTCCCACGTGGATACGCGCGACCCCGTGGTTCTGTCCCGGTTGAGGCAGGAGCACGTCGATGCCGTCCTGGACAGGTTCTTCTCGTTGGCGAGGTCCCGGGCGGTGCGTCTCGGACCCCGCTACCTGACCCTCTGGCAGACGCTGGAGGCCAACACCCGCGGCGGCAAGCGCTTCCGCCCGCTGATGGTGATCTCGGCGTACGAGGCCCACGGCGGCCAGGATCCGGAGGCCGCCGCCCATCTCGGCGCGGCGTTCGAGCTGCTGCACACCGCGCTGATCGTGCACGACGACGTGATCGACCGCGACTTCGTGCGCCGCGGCGGCCCGAACGTCTCGGGCAGCTACCGCGACGAGGCGACGACCGCGGGCCTCTCCATCCCGATCGCCGAGCACCGCGGCACCTCGGTGGCCGTGATCGCCGGGGACCTCGCCCTCACCGGCGCCCACCGCCTCGTCGAGGGCGTCGGCGCCTCCGACGGCGTGCGGGCCCGCCTGCTCACCCTGCTCGACGAGGCCGTCTTCGCCTCCGCCGCGGGTGAGCTGGCCGATGTGGACTTCTCCCTCATGCCGGGCATGCCCTCGGTCGACGAGGTGCTCGAGATGGAGCGCCTCAAGACGGCCGTCTACTCCTTCGAGGCGCCGCTGCAGGCCGGAGCGATCCTCGCGGGGGCCTCGGACGCCGCGGTGGACGCGCTCGGCGAGTTCGGCCGCTGGATCGGCATCGCCTACCAGATCGTCGACGACCTGCTCGGCGTCTTCGGCTCGGAGGGGCAGACCGGCAAGACCACGCTGGGCGACCTCCGCGAGGGCAAGCGCACCGTCCTCATCGCCCACGCGGCCGGCACGGACTGCTGGCCCGACATCGAGGCGCTGATCGGCGACGAGCACCTCGCGCCCGAGACCGCGGAGAAGGTGCGCGGCATCCTCGAGGAGTGCGGCGCCCGCAGCTACGCCGAGGGGCTCGCGAACCAGTTCGCCGACCGCGCCTGGGCGGCGCTGGAGACCCCCGCGGTGTCGGAGGCCTTCCGCAACGAGGTCCGCCCGCTCGTGGCCAGCGTGGTCGGGCGCACCCGATGAGCGCTGTCCGCCACGCGCGGATGCGCGCGACGATGCGCTCCGCCCGGCCGAGCCCCCGTACGGTGGCACGATGAGCCGCCAGAGCGAACTGTACGACCGCGTCGCGCACGAGTCGTCCGCGCAGGTGATCCGCCGCTACTCCACCTCCTTCGGGCTGGCCACGCGTCTGCTAGCCCCGGGCGTCCGCGAGCGGGTGGAGGACGTCTACGCCCTCGTGCGCGTCGCCGACGAGATCGTCGACGGCGTCGCCGAGGAGGCCCGTCTCGACCGGGCCGCGGTGGAGGAGTCCCTCGACGCCTTCGAGGCCGAGACCGAGCGCGCGCTCGCCTCCGGCTACAGCTCCAACCTCGTGATCCACGCCTTCGCTCGGACCGCGCGGGCGACCGGATTCGGCACCGAGCTCACCCGGCCGTTCTTCGCGTCGATGCGCGCCGACCTCCGCGAGACCGAGCACACCCCCGAGTCCTTCGAGGCCTACGTCTACGGCTCCGCCGAGGTCGTCGGGCTGATGTGCCTGCACGTGTTCCTCGCGGCGCCGGACGCGGGGCTCGTCTCCGAGGCTGCCTGCGAGCGGCTCGTGGCCGGAGCGCGCCGCCTGGGCGCCGCGTTCCAGAAGGTCAACTTCCTCCGCGATCTCGCCGCCGACGTCGACGGCCTCGGCCGCAGCTACTTCCCCGGAGTCGACCCGCGGGCGTTCTCCGAGCGCGACAAGGCCTCGCTGCTCGCCGACCTCGACGACGACCTCGCCGAGGCCGCCGCCATCGTGCCCGAGCTCCCGCGCTCGAGCCGGCGCGCGGTCCTGCTGGCCCACTCCCTCTTCGCCGCCCTGGCCGACCGGATCCGCGCGACGCCCGCCGAGGAGCTCCTCCGCGCCCGCGTCAGCGTGCCCACGGCCGCCAAGGCGGCGCTCGCGGCGAAGGCGGCCGTGTCGACGCTCGGCCCGCGCCTGGGCCCCGGCCCCGTCCGCGCGACCCGCTCGAGGACCGGCCCGCACCGCGCCGTCGTCATCGGCGGGGGGATCGGCGGACTCGCCTCCGCCGCGCTGCTCGCGCGCGACGGCTACGACGTGACCCTCCTGGAGGCGCGCGAGGCCGTCGGCGGCCGCGCCGGCTCGTGGGAGCACGAGGGCTTCCGCTTCGACACCGGTCCCTCCTGGTACCTGATGCCCGAGGTGTTCGACCACTTCTTCCGCCTCATGGGCACCAGCGCCGAGGAGCGCCTCGACCTCGTCACGCTCGACCCCGGCTACCGGGTCTACAGCGAGGGCGTCGACGAGCCGATCGACGTGCTCGCCGACCTCGAGTCGAACCTCGCGCTCTTCGAGAGCATCGAGCCCGGAGCGGGCGAGCGGATGCGCGCGTACCTCGACTCCGCGCGCGACACCTACGAGATGGCCAAGCGCCGCTTCCTCTACACGAGCTTCTCCTCCTTCCTCCCGCTGCTGCGCCGCGACGTGCTCAGCCGGACCGGGAGGCTCGGCCGCCTGCTGCTCACGCCGCTCGACACGTTCGCGGCGACGGCGGTCACCGACAACCGGCTGCGCCAGATCCTCGGCTACCCGGCCGTCTTCCTCGGCTCCTCGCCGTTCGCCGCGCCGAGCATGTACCACCTGATGAGCCACCTCGACCTCGCCGACGGCGTGCTCTATCCGATGGGCGGATTCACGAAGCTGATCGAGGCGGTCGCCGACGTCGCCGAGGAGGCCGGCGTCACCGTCCGCACGTCCTCGCCCGCGACGCGGATCCTCACCGCCCGCTCGCCCCGCGGCGGACGCCGCGGCGCCGAGGTCGTCGGAGTCGAGTTCACGGGCCCCGACGGCACGGAGCGGATCCCCGCCGACCTGGTCGTCAACGCCTCCGACCTCTTCACCACCGAGCAGTCGCTCCTCCCCGAGGAGCTGCGGACCTACCCGCCCGCCTACTGGGAGAAGCGCGAGCCCGGCCCGAGCGCCGTCCTCGTCCTCCTGGGCGTGCGCGGGGAGCTGCCCGAGCTCGAGCACCACACCCTGCTCTTCACGAAGGACTGGCGCGACAACTTCGACAAGATCTTCGGCGAGCACCCGACCGTCCCCGATCCCGCGTCGATCTACGTCTGCCGCCCGAGCGCGACCGACGCGAGCACGGCTCCGGAGGGGCACGAGAACCTGTTCGTGCTCGTGCCGATCCCCGCCGACACCTCGATCGGCCACGGCGGAGTCGACGGCGCGGGCGACGCGCGCGTCGAGGCCATCGCCGACCAGGCCATCGCGCAGATCGCGTCCTGGACCGGCGCGACCGACCTGGCCGAGCGGATCGTCGTCCGCCGCACCATCGGCCCGGCCGACTTCGAGAGCGACCTCGGCGCCTGGCGCGGCTCGATGCTCGGACCGGCCCACGTCCTCTCGCAGAGCGCCTTCTTCCGCGCCGGGAACGTCAGCCGGCACGTCGACGGCCTGCTCTTCGCCGGCAGCTCCACGATCCCCGGCATCGGCCTGCCGATGTGCATCATCAGCGCCGAGGTCATGCTCAAGCGCGTGCGCGGCGACGTGTCGACCGAGCCGCTGCCCGTGCGGGAGGCGCCGTCCGCTCCGGTCGCGCCCGTCGCCGTGGGGGAGTAGGCGTGGGGATCCTCTACCTGCTCGCGCTCCTCGTCTCGATCACCGGGATGATCGTGCTCGACCGCCGCTTCCGGCTGTTCTTCTGGGCGGACGCGCGACGCGCGGCGATCGTGCTGCCCGTGGGAGTCGCGTTCTTCCTGGTCTGGGACCTCGTGGGGATCGGCCTGGGCGTCTTCTTCCGCGGCGAGACCTCCTACATGACCGGCCTGCAGATCGCGCCGGAGCTCCCGGTCGAGGAGGTCCTCTTCCTCACCCTGCTCTGCTACCTGACGATGGACGTGCACGGCTTCCTCTCGCAGCGCGTCTCCCGGCGGGCGGAGGCGCGCGCGTGACCTACCTCCTCCTCAACGCCGTGTTCCTCGCGGTGGTGCTGGTGCTGCTGCTGCTCGCGCTGCGCCGACGCGTCCTGCGCCTGCCCGCCGTCCTCGGCACGCTCGCCGTGCTGCTGGTGATGACCGCCGTCTTCGACAACATCATGATCGGAGTGGGCCTGCTGGTCGCCTACGACGACGACCTGATCTCGGGGATCCGGATCGGCGTCGCTCCGATCGAGGACTTCGCCTACGCGATCGCCGCGGCCCTCGCCCTCCCGGCGCTCTGGGTGCTCCTGCCCTCGCGTCGTCGGAGCGAGCCGTGAACCGGCTGCGCGCGCTGTTCGTCTCGAGCCGCCCGCTGAGCTGGGTCAACACCGCCTACCCGTTCGCGGCGGCGTACCTGCTGACCACCCGCGAGATCGACCTCGCCTTCGTGCTCGGCACGATCTACTTCCTCATCCCCTACAACCTCGCGATGTACGGGATCAACGACGTCTTCGACTACGAGTCCGACCTGCGGAACCCCCGCAAGGGCGGCGTCGAGGGCGCCGTGCTCGACCGGAGCGAGCACCGCGCGACGCTGATCGCGGCGGTGGCCACGAACGTGCCGTTCCTGGTGGCGCTCGTGCTGCTCGGGTCACCGGTCTCGTGGCTGGTCCTCGCGATCAGCGTCTTCGCCGTGATCGCCTACAGTGCGCCGGGGCTCCGCTTCAAGGAGCGCCCGTTCGTCGACTCGCTGACCTCGGCGACCCACTTCGTCAGCCCGGCCGTCTACGGGATCGCCCTCGCGGGCACCGTGGTCACCGGACCTCTGGTGGCGCTGCTCGTGGCGTTCTTCCTCTGGGGGATCGCGAGCCACGCCTTCGGCGCGGTGCAGGACATCCTGGCCGACCGCGCGGGCGGCATCGGCTCGATCGCGACCGTGATCGGAGCGAAGGCGACCACGCGCTTCGCCATCGCCGCCTACGTCGCGAGCGGCCTGCTCCTGCTCCTGCTGCCCTGGCCGGGGACTCTCGCGGCGATCCTCGCGGTGCCGTACGCGGTGAGCATCTGGCCGTACCGATCGCTCGAGGACGCCGAGGCGGAGCGGGCGAACGCGGGCTGGAAGCGCTTCCTCGCGCTGAACTTCCTGACCGGCTTCCTCGTCACGCTCCTGCTGATCGTGTTCTGGATCGCCACGGTCTGATCCGCGGCCGGCGGCGCGCGGGGAGGGGCGTCGCCAGCGACTCCGCGGTCCGGGCCCCGTCAGTCCCGGCGGGCGGGCGGAGCGAGCCGCGGCTCCGGCACGACGGGGGCGGTGGCCGGCGGGCGGCGCACCGGCAGGAGCAGCACCAGCCCGACGGCGAGGACGAGGACGAGCCCGAGGATGCCCCAGTACTGCACGTTCGCCTCGCCGCTGCCCGAGACGGCCGCGGCGATCGAGACGGCGGCTGCGAAGGCGGCGGGCGCGAGGAACGAGGCCGCCCGCCCGGTGGTCGCGTAGAGGCCGAAGATCTCGCCCTCGCGTCCCTCCGGGATGAGGCGGGCGAGGTAGCTGCGGCTCGCCGACTGCGCCGGGCCGACGAACAGGCACAGCAGCAGGCCGAAGATCCAGAACACCGTGCTCCCCCCGTCGTGCAGGACGAAGACGGCGGTGCCGCAGACGACCAGGCCGATGAGCGAGGCGACGATCACGGCCTTGGGGCCGATGCGGTCGTCGAGCGCGCCGACCGAGATGGTCGCCACTCCGGCCACGACGTTCGCGGCGATGGCGAAGAGGATCACCTCGCCGGCGTCGAAGCCGAAGGTGCCCTGCGCCAGCACGCCGCCGAAGGTGAAGACCCCGGTGAGCCCGTCGCGGAACACCGCGCTGGCGATGAGGAAGGCCACGGTGCTGCGGCTCTCGCGCCAGAGGCCGGCGACCTGCGCGAAGAGCGCGCGGTAGGAGGCGATCACCCCGACGCGCTCCGCCCGGCTCGCGCGCGCCGGCGTCTCCGGCACCGCGACCAGCACCGGGAGGGCGAAGACGGCGAACCACACGCCGGCGACCAGGATCGAGACGCGCACGTCGAGGCCGTCGTCCCCCGTCACTCCGAAGAGCCCGACCTCGGGCGAGATGAAGCCGAAGTACACGATCAGCAGCAGGACGATCCCGCCCACGTAGCCCATGCCCCAGCCGAAACCGGAGACGCGGCCGATGGTCGCCCGGGTCGAGACCTGGAGGAGCATCGCGTTGTAGTTGACGCTCGCGAACTCGAAGAAGACCGTGCCGACCGCGAGCAGTCCGAGTCCCAGCCAGAGGAGGGCCGGGTCGGGGCGCACGAGGAACATCAGCAGGATGCAGAGGACGACGACGGAGGAGTGGATCCCCAGCCAGAGCCGGCGGCGCCCGCCGAGGTCGGCCCGGCGGCCGGTGATCGGCGCGATGACGGCGACGACCACGCCGGCGGCGGCGAGGGACCAGCCGAGTGCGGCCGAGACTCCGCTCGAGGTGCCGAAGAGCCCGTCGGTGGTCAGGTAGACGGTGAAGACGAAGGTGGTCACCACCGCGTTGAAGGCCGATCCGCCCCAGTCCCACAGGCCCCAGGCGAGGACGGGCCAGCGGCCGGTGCGCGTCGTCATGGGCCCACCGTAGGGGGAGGAGGTGAACGGCCGGAAGCGGCGGGACCCGCGAGTCTGAGAGTTGAGCCGATGCGACTCAACTTCTCGCCTCCGGACTTGACGCGAGACGACGGATGCGTAAACTTGAGCGTGCGGGGCTCAACTCCCGCAGAGGATTCCGCACCACCCGTCAACTGACCGGCAGCCGCCCGCGCGACGCCGATCGCGAAGGAGAACAACGCATATGTCCCGTGCCGTAGGCATCGACCTGGGAACCACCAACTCTGTCGTGGCCGTCCTCGAGGGAGGCGAGCCCACCGTCATCGCCAACGCCGAGGGCTTCCGCACAACGCCGTCCGTCGTGGCGTTCACCAAGGACGGGGAGGTGCTCGTCGGCGAGACCGCGAAGCGCCAGGCCGTCACCAACGTCGACCGCACCATCGCGTCGGTCAAGCGCCACATGGGCACCGACTGGACCTTCGGCGTGGAGGACAAGAAGTACACCCCGCAGGAGATCTCGGCCCGCATCCTGGGCAAGCTCAAGCGCGACGCGGAGCAGTACCTGGGCGACAAGGTGACCGACGCGGTCATCACCGTCCCGGCCTACTTCAACGACGCCGAGCGCCAGGCGACCAAGGACGCCGGCGAGATCGCCGGCCTCAACGTCCTGCGCATCATCAACGAGCCCACCGCGGCCGCGCTGGCCTACGGCCTCGACAAGGGCAAGGAGGACGAGCTCATCCTCGTCTTCGACCTGGGCGGCGGAACGTTCGACGTCTCCCTCCTCGAGGTGGGCAAGGACGACGACTTCTCGACCATCCAGGTCCGCGCGACCTCGGGCGACAACCGCCTCGGCGGCGACGACTGGGACCAGCGCGTCGTCGACCACCTGGTCAAGCGATTCAAGGACTCGACCGGCGTCGACGTCTCGAAGGACAAGATCGCTCGCCAGCGCCTCAAGGAGGCCGCGGAGCAGGCGAAGAAGGAGCTCTCCTCGAGCACCTCGACCAGCATCCAGCTGCCCTACCTCTCGCTCACCGAGAACGGTCCGGCGAACCTCGACGAGACGCTCACCCGCGCCAAGTTCGAGGAGCTCACCAGCGACCTGATCGAGCGCACCCGCAAGCCCTTCACCGACGTCATCGCCGAGGCGGGCGTCAAGGTCGAGGACATCGCTCACGTGGTCCTCGTCGGCGGCTCGACCCGCATGCCGGCCGTCGCCGAGCTCGTCAAGAAGCTCACCGGCGGCAAGGAGCCCAACAAGGGCGTCAACCCGGACGAGGTCGTCGCCGTCGGCGCCGCGCTGCAGGCCGGCGTCCTCAAGGGCGAGCGCAAGGACGTCCTCCTGATCGACGTGACCCCGCTCTCGCTGGGCATCGAGACCAAGGGCGGGATCATGACGAAGCTCATCGAGCGCAACACCGCGATCCCGACCAAGAGGTCCGAGACCTTCACCACGGCCGACGACAACCAGCCGTCCGTCGCGATCCAGGTCTTCCAGGGCGAGCGCGAGTTCACCCGCGACAACAAGAACCTGGGCACGTTCGAGCTGACCGGCATCGCGCCGGCCCCGCGCGGCATCCCGCAGGTCGAGGTCACCTTCGACATCGACGCCAACGGCATCGTCCACGTGTCCGCGAAGGACAAGGGCACCGGCAAGGAGCAGTCGATGACGATCACGGGCGGCTCGTCGCTGCCCAAGGACGACATCGACCGCATGGTCCGCGAGGCCGAGGAGCACGCCGCCGAGGACAAGGCCCGCCGCGAGGCCGCCGAGATCCGCAACAACGCCGAGACCCTGGCGTACTCGATCGACAAGCTGATCAAGGACAACGAGGACAAGCTGCCCGAGGACGTCAAGTCCGAGGTGCAGGGAGACGTCGACGCGCTGAAGACCGCGCTCGCCGGCGACGACGACGCGGCCGTCAAGACCGCGTTCGACGCCCTCAACGCCTCGCAGACCAAGATCGGCCAGGCGATCTACTCCCAGGACCAGGCCGCGCAGAGCGCCCCCGCGGACGCTCCGGCCGACGGTGACAAGAAGGACGACGAGGACATCGTCGACGCCGAGGTCATCGACGAGGACGAGCCGAAGGACACGAAGTAGCCATGGCAGCCGAGAACGAGCCCCAGGACCTCCCCGAGGAGCAGCCGGTCACCGGCGGCGAGGCGGGAGCCGAGGCAGCGCAGGACGCCCAGGACCAGGAGGGCCTCATCGAGGCCGAGGGGCCCGACGTCGAGACCAGCCTCTCGGACGCCGACCTCTCGTTCCTCTCGGGACAGTCCAGCGCCGAGACGCTCGCGGCCGAGCACCTCGCCGACCTCCAGCGGGTGACCGCCGAGTACGCGAACTACCGCAAGCGAACCGAGGCCAACCGCCAGGTCGACAAGGAGCGGGCGATCGGCGACGCGGTGAAGGTCATCCTCCCCGTGCTCGACGACCTCGACCGCGCCGAGAAGCACGGCGACCTCGCCGAGGGCGGGCCCTTCACGGCCATCGCGCAGAAGCTGCGCGGCGGAGTGGAGAAGCTCGGCCTGGTGAAGACCGGCGCCGTGGGCGACCTGTTCGACCCGAACATCCACGAGGCGATCTTCCAGCAGCCCACCCCCGGCGCCGAGACCTCCACGGTCGCGGACGTCGTCGAGGCGGGCTACGACCTCGGAGGCTCGCTGCTGCGGGCCGCCAAGGTGGTCGTGGCAGTCCCCGCCGACTGACTCCGCCACCGGCACCACCACCGCGGAGGACCCCGCCCCGCTCGGCAGCACGCTGCCGGACCGGGGCGGGGTCCCTCGCCGCATTCGACACAGGAAGAGGCACATGGCCAGCCAGGATTGGTTCGACAAGGACTTCTACAAGGTCCTCGGCGTGTCCAAGGACGTCTCCGCCGCGGACCTGAAGAAGACCTACCGCAAGCTCGCCCGCCAGTTCCACCCCGACTCCAACCCGGGGGACGCGAAGGCCGAGGCGCGCTTCAAGGAGATCAGCGAGGCGTACACCGTGCTCTCGGACGCCGAGCAGCGCAAGGAGTACGACCAGATCCGCGCCATGGGCGGCGGAGCGCGCTTCACCGCGGGAGGCCAGCCCGGAGGGTTCGACGACGTCTTCGGCGGCATGTTCGGCCAGGGCGGGCGCACCTCCTACAGCACCCAGCAGGGCCCGCCGCCCGGCTTCGAGGACATCCTCGGCGGCATGTTCGGCGGCGGAGGCAGCCGCTTCGGCCAGCCCAGCGGCGGCTACCGCGGCTTCGGCGGCCCGCAGAAGGGCGCCGACGTCACCGCCAGCACCACCATCGACTTCCGCACCGCGACCCGGGGTGACACCGTCCAGCTGCAGACCGGCGACGGGCGCACCCTCTCGGTGCGCATCCCGGCCGGCGTGGCCGACGACCAGAAGATCCGCGTCCGCGGCAAGGGCCGCCCCAGCCCGGACGGCGGTGATCCCGGCGACCTGGTGCTCACCGTCTCGGTCCGCAAGCATCCGGTGTTCGAGCGCGACGGGCTGAACCTGCGCGTGACGGTCCCCGTGACCTTCGTCGAGGCGGTCTTCGGCGCGACGATCGAGGTGCCGACCCTCGGCGGCGAGCCCGTCAAGCTCCGGGTCGCCGCAGGCACCCCGAGCGGCCGCGTCCTGCGCGTCAAGGGCCGCGGCGTCACGACTCCCAAGGGCACGGGCGACCTGCTCGCCGTCCTGCAGGTCGCCGTCCCGAGCCACCTGTCCGCCGCCGCCCGTGAGGCCCTCGAGGCCTACGCCGCCGCCGAGCCGGACGAGGACCCGCGCGAGGACATCCTGGAGAAGGCCCGCTACTAGCACCGGATCGGCGCGACCGGTCGGAGGAGGAGACATGGACGAGAACACGCCCGTCTTCGCGATCGCCGTCGCCGCCGATCTGGCGGGGATGCACCCGCAGACCCTGCGGCAGTACGACCGGCTCGGGCTCGTGAGCCCGACCCGCACCGCGGGCAAGTCGCGCCGCTACTCGATGCGCGACGTGGTGCAGCTGCGCGAGGTCGCCCGGCTCTCCTCCGAGGGCGTCTCGCTCGAGGGCATCGCGCGCATCCTGCAGCTCGAGAATCAGGTGCAGTCGCTCTCGCAGCGGGTGCGCGAGCTGGAGTCGGCCCTCGCCGACGAGCTCCTCAACCGGCCGGGCCGCCGCGTGTTCGCCGCCGGACTCGAGGGGGACGTGGTCACTCTGCGCCACGGCACGCGCGCGCAGCGCCGGACCGAGCTGGTCGTCTGGCGCCCCGCGCCACGATCAGGGGCCACCGACGACGCCACGCCCTGAACGAGGGGTAGCCTGACCGGGCGCCGCCCCGTCACCGCGGCGTCCGTCGCTCCGCTCGGGGCGGAGAGCAGGAGGACCGCCGTGGACAACGACAGCAGCACCCCGCGCGACGAGCGCGACGCCCGCCGGGAGCAGGCCGCCCGGGAGCAGGCCCCCCAGGAGCAGGCGTCGGACGCCTCGCGACAGGAGCAGGCCCCGGACGCCACGCGCGCGTCCCGCAGGACGCCCGTCGTCCCCGACAACGGGTTCTCCCGCGAGTCCTACGCGATCCACGCCAGCCGCGGCGACCTCCCCCTCTTCTCGGATGCGCTGAACGCCGGCCGCGACGACTCCGGCTGGCTGTCGTCGCTCTCGAGCACCCTCGCCGGTCCCACCGGGCCGGTCGGCTCCCCGGACTCGGCCGCCGAGACGGCGCAGGCCGCGCTCGACCGCCGCACTCGCCGTCGGAGCGACGAGTCCGACTCCTGAGCCGCGGCTCCGGCTAGTCGCGCAGGCGCGTCGCGGCCATCCGGGCGTCGACCAGGCGGCCGCCGCTGAGGCGGGCGAGGATCACGGAGCCGAACGGCAGCGCGCGCACGAGGGGCAGGCCCTCGACCCGCTCCTCGTCCGTGTAGCCGAGGAGGACGTACATCCCGACCACGGCGATCGCGGCGATCGTCGCGACCCGCGCCGGGATCTGGTCCATCGTGCCGCCTCCGCCGTCGATCGGCTCGGCGAGCGTGACGCACATGAGGAAGATCGACGCGTAGACGGCCAGGTGCACGTGGGAGCGGCTCCACGGGCGCGCGAGCGCGGCGATCGGCAGGATCCAGAGGGCGTACCAGGGGTGGATGGCGGTCGACGCCGTCACGAACGCGAGCAGCGCACCGGACAGGCGGGCGAGCGGATCGATGGAGCGCCGCGACAGCATGAGGCGCGCAGCGATCAGGCCGGCGAGCCCGAGCGCGAGGATCTTGACCACGGCGATCGCCGCGGCGGGGTCGTGACCGGTGAACTCGACGGTGCGGGAGACCGAGACCGTGACGAACGACATCGGCGCGTACCAGTGCAGGATCGAGCCGGGCACGACCATCGCCGCGACCCAGCCGACCCCGACGCCCGCGAGCAGCCCGACGGCGACCACGAGGCCGAGCGCTCCGGCGCCCGTCCAGAGCCAGCCGCGGGTGCGCTCACGCCACGTCGCGTCGTGGCGCAGCCACAGGAGCGCGAGCACGGGGAGCGCGATCACGGCGATCGGCTTGATCGCGATCGCTCCGGCCATCAGCACGACGGCGGCGATGCGCCGGTCGGTCTGGGCGTAGTAGAGCGACGCGAGGATGAGCGCCAGCATCACGGAGTCGTTGTGGCCGGCGACGACGAAGAGCACGAGGGTCAGCGGGTTGGCGACGATCGTCCAGGCGGTGAGCGGGACCGAGAGGCCGCGCAGGCGCGCCAGGCGGAGCGCGTAGACGGCCATGACGGCCACGCCCGCGACCGACACGGCGCGGAGCATCGCGATCGAGAGCTCCGGTGCGCCGTAGCCCGCGAACTGCACGGCGGTGCGCTCGATCAGGAGGTAGAGGGGCCCGTAGGGCGTGGGCGTGTCGGCCCAGAGCGGGTCGACGCCGAGGTCGAACCAGCCCGGGAGCGTCGCGACGCCGTGGGTGTAGGGGTCGATGCCCTGGGTCATCAGGCGACCCTGCGCCACGTAGGAGAACATGTCGTGGCTGAACAGCGGCACCGTCACGAGGAGCGGAGCGGTCCAGGCGAGGGCCGCCACCACGATGGTGCGGACGGAGCCGGGGCCCGCCGCGAGCGCGACCGTGCGCAGGCGGAGCCACGCGATCAGCAGCAGCATCCCGCCGCCCACGACGAGGGCGCCGCTGGACTCGGTGAGCCAGCCCGTGGCGCGGATCGAGGCGACGAGAGGCCAGTCGCGGATGGGCGAGCCGGCGGGCAGGTAGCCCACGCCGAGCGAGCCGAGGAGGATCGCGATCGAGCCCAGCAGGCCCGTCGCCAGCGGTGCGGCCTCCATGAAGCGGAGCCGCGGTCGGCGCTGCCGTCCCGTTGCCCGGGCCGTGTCCGGCCGCTCGATCGTCCCCCGTGAAGCCATCGGAGCCACGCTAAAGGATGGGACTCCGAAGTGCATGGACGGCCGGTGAACGGTTGATCAGTCGGCGCTCAGGTTGTACAAGCACCCGCACGCGCACCGATCAGGGCAGGCGCGGCACCGGGGCCGGCTCCGCGAAGCGCAGCTGGTTGCCGAACGGATCGATCACGTCGAGCGCGAAGCCGAACGGCGTGCGGGTGATCCGCGGGTTGAGGTAGGGGTACGCCTTCGCGTCGAGCTCGGCGTGCAGCTCGCGGACACCGCGGAGGGCGACGTGCACCGCGGCGCCGGGACTGCCGTCGCGGTGGTGCTCGCTGAGGTGCAGGCGGAGCCCCGAGCGCGACACCTGCAGGTAGAGGGGGGCGTCGAGCGCGGCGCGGTGCTCCCAGTCCACCTCGAAGCCGAGGTAGTCGACGTAGAACTCGCCCGCCTTGGCGACCGAGAAGATCCGCAGGATCGGCACGGCCGCCTCCAGCCGGACCGGCTCGAGCCGGTCCGGCTCCTCCGCGCTCGACCGGTCCCGTGCACGCCGTCTCGTCTCCACGCCACGAGGCTAGCCGCCCCGCGGTCGGCCCGGCGCCGGAGGGTCAGTCGACGAGATCGAGACCGCGCAGCAGCCGGAGGGTCTCGACCCCGGCGGGCGGGCAGCGGCCCGCATCGGAGCCGTCGACCCAGTGCAGCGAGTCGATCTCGCCGCTCGGGCTCGCCTCCCGGTCGAGCTCGGCGGCGAAGACGCTCATGTGGACCTCCCGCCCCTCCGGCTCGCCGTGCGCCTGGGTCCGGACGGTGAACAGGGGCACGAGGCCGAGGGCGACGGCGCCGAGCTCCTCGCGGGTCTCGCGGGCCGCCGCCTCGATCCCGCTCTCGCCCTCGTCGACCTTGCCGCCGGGGAGGTAGAGGACGTCGCGGCCCCGCGCCGTGACCATCAGGACCTGCCGGTCGCGGAGGACGGCGACGGCGGACACGATGATCGGCGGGAGGGTGCTCATCCGCTCATCATGCCCGCCGCGGGCGGACCGTCGCGGCGCCCCCGCGGCTACCATGGGGGCACACCAGAAGGACGCGCGCAGCCGGCGCGCGCCGGGGCCCCGTGCGCCCGAACAGCTGAGGAGCAACCCGTGGCAGAACCCACCACCCTCGACAAAGTCATCACCCTCGCGCAGCACAGGGGATTCGTCTTCCCCTCGGGTGAGATCTACGGGGGCACCCGGTCCGCGTGGGACTACGGGCCGCTCGGCGTGGAGTTCAAGGAGAACATCAAGCGCCAGTGGTGGAAGACCTTCGTGCAGGGCCGGGGCGACGTCGTCGGCCTGGACTCCGCGGTCATCCTGCCCACGGCGATCTGGCACGCCTCGGGACACGTCGGCGTCTTCTCGGACCCGCTGACCGAGTCGCTGATCACCCACAAGCGCTACCGCGCCGACCACCTCTTCGAGAAGTACGAGGAGGTCAACGGCCACCCGCCCGTGAACGGCCTCGCCGACATCCCGGACCCGGAGCACCCCGACAAGGTCGGCCAGTGGACCGAGATCAAGCAGTTCTCGGGCCTGATGAAGACCTACCTCGGCGTCGTCGACGACGAGTCGGGTCTGCACTACCTGCGTCCCGAGACCGCCCAGGGCATCTTCACCAACTTCGCGAACGTGCTGCAGAGCGCCCGTCGCAAGCCGCCCTTCGGCATCGGCCAGATCGGCAAGGCGTTCCGCAACGAGATCACCCCCGGCAACTTCATCTTCCGCACCCGCGAGTTCGAGCAGATGGAGCTCGAGTTCTTCGTCGAGCCCGGCACGGACGAGGAGTGGCAGGAGACCTGGATGCAGCTCGCCTGGGACTGGTTCGTCGGGCTCGGGATGAACCCCGAGAACATCCGGCAGTACGAGCACCCGAAGGACAAGCTCTCCCACTACTCGAAGCGCACCGTCGACATCGAGTACCGCTTCAGCTTCGCCTCGGGCGAGTGGGGCGAGCTGATGGGAGTCGCGAACCGCACCGACTACGACCTCAAGACGCACATCGAGCACTCGGGCAAGGACCTCTCGTTCTTCGACCAGAACAAGAACGAGCGCTACGTGCCGTTCGTGATCGAGCCGTCGTTCGGCCTCACCCGCGCGCTCATGGCGTTCCTCGTCGACGCCTACGAGGAGCAGGAGCTGCCGCCGAACGCCAAGGGCAAGGTCGAGACGCGGACCGTGCTGCACCTCGACCCGCGCCTGGCGCCGGTGAAGGTGGCTGTGCTGCCGCTTTCGCGCAACGAGGCCCTCTCGCCGCTCGCGCGCCGCGTCGCCGACCAGCTGCGCCAGCTCTGGAACGTCGACTTCGACGACTCCGGAGCGATCGGCCGCCGCTACCGCCGCCAGGACGAGATCGGCACCCCGTACTGCGTGACCGTCGACTTCGACTCGCTCGAGGACGACGCCGTGACCGTCCGCGACCGCGACACGATGAAGCAGGAGCGCATCCCGCTCGAGCAGCTCGAGTCGTGCCTCTTCACCGGGCTCCGCGGGGCCTGACACTCCTCCCGGGACGCCGCCGACCGGACGGGCCGGCGGCGTCCCGGAGGGCGCGGACCAGCCGGCCCTGCGGTCAGCGCTCGCGGGCGAGCAGGGCGAAGACGAGGGTCGAGGTCCACTCGCCCTTGCAGAACTCGTCCTCCCGGTGGTGCGCCTCGAGGCGCATCCCGAGGCGCTCGCAGAGGCGGGCGGACGCGGTGTTCCGAGCGTCGAGCTGCGCGATCACGCGGTGCGCGCCGAGGGTGTCGAACGCGAGGTCGAGCAGCGCCCGGGCGGCCTCGGTCGCGTAGCCGCGCCCCTGCGCCTCCGGGTGCAGCACCCAGCCGATCTCGACCGCCTCCTGCTCGACGGACGTCGCGATGAGCGTGAGGTCGCCGATCATCCGCCCGGCGAGGACGCCCTCCCGGGGGACGATCGCCAGCACGGCCACGTCGCCGTCAGCGGCGAGCCGTGTCGAGGGGAGGCGGCGCTGCAGGTGCGCCCGCGACTCCTCGGGGGTGCGCACCGGCCAGCGGAGGAACCGGACGGCGTCGGCGTCGCCCTGGTAGCGCGCGTGGTCCTCGGCGTCCTCCGGTCCGAGGGGACGCAGGAGCAGGCGCTCGGTGAGCAGCGGCGCGGAGCGCAGCGGCTCCGCGTCGAAGGGGAGCCGGAGGCTCACGCGGTGGCGGCGTCCGCGTCGGGGCGGGCGGCGGCGGCGGGCTCGGCCGGGACCTCGATGCCGAAGAGCGCCTCGAGCCCGGTTAGGTAGGCCCCCTGGGCTCCGGCGCGCGCGTAGTCGCGGGCGCGGACGCTCGGAGTGTGCAGCAGGACGCCGGCGAGGTGGCGGAGCGCCTGCTCGGTGCGGCCGTCCTCGTCGCCGCGCGAGCGGGCCCGCTCGATCTCGGCGTCGAGCGCGTCGAACACGTGGGCGCGCAGGGCGACGACGGCCGGAGTGAGGCTCTTCTCGTCGGCGACGTCCGAGAACTTCCGGGCCGCCTTGTCGACGAGCGCGCGCGCCTGCTGCGACGCGTCGAGCACGTCGAGAGGTGCGTGCAGGCTGATCGTCTCGAGGTCGAGGAGCTCGACGCCGGCGACCGAGGTGACGTCGGAGGCGACGTTGCGCGGCAGGCCCAGGTCGATCACGAGCTGGCGCTCGCGGGAGAAGCCCTGGAGGCGCCCGGCGGCGAGCAGGGCGGCGTCGAGCACCGGCTCCTGGGTCGTGGTGCAGGTGATGACGATGTCGGCCGAGACCGCCTCGAGCGCGAGATCGGAGGCGGCGATGGGCCGGAGCGAGCGGCGGGCGGCGAAGCCCTCGGCGCGGCCGGAGGGGGAGTGCACGGCGATGTCGACCACTCCGCGGTCGCGCAGGGCCGCGACGGTCGCCCGCGCGTAGCTGCCGGTGCCGACGAGGAGGACGCGGGCGGCCCGCCAGTCGGTGACGCGGCTCGCGGCCAGGTCGAGCGCGAGGCGCACGATCGAGCGGCCGGCGCTGCCGAGGCCGGTGCGGTTCTTGATGCCGCGCGAGGTCTGCGAGGCGCGCTGGAACAGCCGCTCGAGCTCGGAGGAGGTGGTGCCGAGGCGGCGCGCCTCCTCGAGGGACCGGCGGACCTGGCCCGCGATCTCGCCCTCGCCGACCACGACGGACTCGAGCCCGCTGGAGACGGCGAAGAGGTGCTCGGCCACCCGGTCGCCCGAGACGACGTCGACGCTCCCGCGCAGCTCGTCCTGCTCGACGCCGGTCGCGGCGCTGACGGCGGCGGTGGCGGCCTCGACGGCGACGGCCTGCGCGGCGGTCAGCGGCTCCTCGATGTCGAGGTAGGCCTCGAAGCGGTTGCAGGTCGCGACGACGACGGCTCCGGAGACGAAGTCGATCCCCTCGGAGAGGGCCGCGGTCACGGCGGAGGAGTCGACGGAGAGCTTCTCGAGGAGATCGAAGCTGGCGTTCTTGTGCGACGCCGTCAGACACAGAAGCACCACGTCAGTCTACCCGCGCTCTGCGGGGCGGGGTCCCGGACTGGGGAGGAATGCACGGATGCGCCTGGAATAATGCCGCGGTGACCTCCCCCACCGACGGCCTGCTCGATCCGCTGCACCCCCTCTCCGCCGGCCGCACGGCCGACTCGCTGCTCCTGCGCGCCTACCGCTCCGAGCGGGGCGAGAGGACGCCCGTCTGGTTCATGCGCCAGGCCGGCCGCAGCCTCCCGGAGTACCGGGCCCTGCGCACCGACACGAAGATGCTCGACGCCTGCCTCGACCCGGCGCTGGCGAGCGAGATCACCCTGCAGCCGGTGCGGCGCCACGGAGTGGACGCGGCCATCTTCTTCAGCGACATCGTGATCCCGCTGCGGCTCGCGGGCGTCGGCGTCGACATCGTCCCCGGGCGCGGTCCGGTGCTCGAGAAGCCGGTGCGCACGGCCGCCGACGTCGCCGAGCTCGCCTCGATCGACCCGTCCGTGCTCGACGAGACGCTCGAGCCCATCCGCGAGGGCGTGCGCCGCACCGTCGCGGGCCTCGGCGACACCCCGCTCATCGGCTTCGCCGGCGCTCCCTTCACCCTGGCCGCCTACCTGGTGGAGGGCGGCCCGTCCAAGGACCACCTGCGCGCGCGGACGATGATGCACGCCGACCCCGCCGCCTGGGCCCAGCTGATGGAGTGGACCGCCGAGGTCACCGGCCGCTTCCTCCGCGCGCAGGTGCTCGCCGGGGCCAGCGCCGCGCAGCTCTTCGACTCCTGGGCCGGGGCGCTCTCGCTCTCGGACTACACGACCCACGTCGCTCCCGCCTCCGCGCGCGCCCTCGTCCACGTGCGCGACCTCGCGTTCGACCACGGGGAGACGCGCCGCAACGTCCCGATCGTGCACTTCGGCGTCGGCACCGGCGAGCTGCTCGGAGCGATGCACGGCATCGGCGCCGACGTGGTGGGCGTCGACTACCGGATCCCGCTCGACGAGGCCAACCACCGCCTCGGCGGCTTCGTGCCGGTGCAGGGCAACGTCGACCCGGCCCTGCTGACCGCGCCGTGGGAGGTCCTCGAGGCCCACGTCGACGACGTGCTCCGCCGAGGCCTGAGCGCCCCCGCGCATGTGCTCAACCTCGGCCACGGCGTGCCGCCCGAGACCGACCCCGACGTGCTCACGCGCCTCGTCGCGTTCGTGCACGCCTGGCGGCCGTGAGCGAGGAGCGCCCCCGCGACGCGGCGTCGTACGACGTCGCGATCGTCGGCGGCGGAGTGGCGGGGCTCGCCGCCGCCGCGGAGTGCCTGCGCATCGGCCTGCGCGTCGTGGTGCTCGAGGCGGGGGAGCGGGTCGGGGGCTCGGTCTCCCCGCTCGCGCTGGCCGGAGCCGTGCTCGATGCGGGCGCCGAGAGCTTCGCCACCCGCGGCGGCCACGTCGAGCGGGCGCTCGCCGCGCTGACCCTCGACGGCGTCCCGCTCGCCGAGTCGATCGTCGAGCCGCGGACGCACGGCTCGTGGCTGCACCTCTCGAACGGCCGCTCCGTGCCGTCGCCCCGGGCCGGCATCCTCGGCATCCCCGGCACGCCGCTCGCCCCCGACGTCGTGCGGGCGATCGGCCGCCGCGGTGCCTGGCGCGCCTGGCTCGACACCCTGATGCCCGTGCTGCGCATCGGCCGCGCCCACTCCCTCGCCGAGCTGGTGCGCACCCGGATGGGCGAGCGCGTGCTCGAGGACCTGGTCGCGCCGGTCGTCTCGGGCGTGTACTCGAGCCGGCCGGACGACATCGACGTCGACCTGGCCGCACCCGGACTGAACGGCGCGCTCACCCGCGCGGGCTCCCTCGCCCGGGCCGTGGCCGCCCTCCGCGCGAACCTCCCGGCCGGAGTCGCGGTCCGCGGGCTCGAGGGCGGGATGCACCGCCTGGTCGCCGCGCTGGTCCAGCGGATCGACTACCTCTCCGGCGAGATCCGCACCGGCGCCTCCGTGCAGCGGCTCGAGGGCTCCGACGGGGACTTCGTCCTGACCCTCGCCGACGGCGCTCTGAGCGCCCGAGCGGTGATCGTCTCGACCCCGGAGCGCGACGCCCGGGCGCTGCTCGCCGGCCTCGCTCCCGCCGTCGCGGAGCGCGCCGACGAGGCGCCCCACGACTCCGTCGCGCTGGTGACCCTGGTCCTCGACGACGCCCGCCTGGACGCAGCCCCCCGCGGCTCCGGTGTGCTCGTGGCGCCCACCGCCACCGACGTCACGGCCAAGGCGATCACGCACGCGACCGCGAAGTGGGACTGGCTGGCCGCCTCCCTCCCTCCCGGGCGCCACGTGCTGCGCCTCTCCTACGGGCGCCCGGGCGAGCGCCCGCCGCTCGAGGGGCGCACCGATGCCGAGGCGGCGGCGATCGCCCTGCTCGACGCCTCGACGCTGCTCGGACTCGCCCTCGATCCGGCGTCGCTCGTCGACTCCGCCCGGGTGAGCTGGGCCAACGTCCGGCCCGCCGCGGCGCTGGGCCGCCGCGCGCACCTGGAGGCGTTCCGCGAGGCGCTCCTCCCGATCGAGGGAGTCGCCGTGACCGGCACCTGGATCGCGGGCACGGGCCTCGCCTCGGTGCTCCCGCACGCCGCCGAGACGGCCGCCCTTATCCGGCGCCGACTGGTGCGTCAAGGAGTCGGGCTGCCGAGCGACGCCCGCGACGCCGACGGCTACTCTTAGGCCCAGGCATCCGCGCGAGCGCGCGGCGTGCCCCGGCACGAGTGGTCACCGACCGCGTGGACGATCGCGAGAGCGACCCAGGACGAGGAGTAGGCGTGAAGGGCAAGATTCTTTTCGTGGCAGGAGCCGCAGCCGGGTACGTGCTGGGAGCACGCGCCGGCCGCAAGCGGTACGAGCAGATCGCCTCGGCGGCAGGCCGCTTCTGGCGGACCCAGCCGGTGCAGGACGTCGCGGGCGCCGTCGGCGGTGCCGCGAAGACCCAGCTGAGCAGCGTCTCGGACAAGGCGTACGAGGTCGTGCGCTCGGTGGTCGTCAAGGCCGTGTCCGGCGGCAGGAAGGCCCAGGGAGCGAGCGACGCGGAGGCGTCGGCCGCCGCCCGCAAGGCGGCCTCGAAGGTCGACGAGGCCGCGGCGTCGGCCGGCTCCGGCGGGTCGACGACGTCCACCTCCACCAGCAGGGCCTAGTGCTCATCCCTCCGGCCGTGCCAGGCGCGCGCCGGCCGGCACGTCCCACCCTCGAGGAGCTCCCGTGGTGAACGAACGCAATCCCAAGAACGCCCGATCACTGGGAGAGCTGGTCAGCGACCTGCCCGGCCTCGTGATCGAGCTCGTCAAGGCCGAGGTCGCCTCGCTGAAGAACGAGCTGGCGGGCAAGGCGAAGAGCGCGGGTCTGGCCGTCGGCCTGTTCGCGGTCGCGGCCTTCCTCCTCCTGACCGCGTGGGCGACGCTCGTCGCTTTCGCGATCATCGGCATCGCCTCCTGGCTGCCGGCCTGGCTGTCGGCGCTGATCGTGACGGTCTCCTTCCTCCTGGTGGCCGTGATCCTCGCCCTCGTCGGCGTGCGCACCATCAAGAAGGCCGTGCCGCCGGTGCCGCAGGACTCGATCGACAGCATCAAGAAGGACGTCCAGGCGTTCAAGGGAGTGGGCAGCTATGACAACTGAGCGATCCGTCAGCAGCACCACGCCCCGCTTCGTCGACCCGGCGGAGCTGAAGCCCGGCCAGCTGAAGGCCGACATCGAGCGCGCTCGCTCCGAGCTCGCCGCGACCCTCGACGCGATCGAGTACAAGGTCAACGTGCCGCGCAAGGTGCGTACCGCCCAGCGGACGATCGAGCGCAAGCTCCAGGTGGTGCGCCGCCAGAACCCCTCCGCGCTGATCGCCGGAGCGGTCGGCGCCGCCGCCGCCGTGGGCCTCGTCGTCTGGGGCGTCGCGAAGCAGATCATCGAGGACTGAGTGCCGGAGGGCCCGGGGCGCTAGCGTCCCGGGCCCTCCGGCGCCAGAGCCCCCGCCGCTTTTGTGCATCGGCACGAGCGGAGGGATGATGGATCAATGACCGATCAGACCGCCGGCACGGCGGGTCCCGTTCAGTCCGCCCCCGACACGAGCGCCGCCGCTCCGGCGCCGCAGCCCCCCGCCGATCAGGATCACTCCGATCAGGCCCTGGGATACACGCTCTGGGCGGTTCTCCGCAGGGATCCCGCACGTCCGTTCACCCTCTCCAGCGACGCCGTGGATCCCGCGGTGAAGCAGTACGAGCACCTCGTCGCCCAGCTCGAGGGCGAGGGCGTGACCGTCCGCGGCACCTACGACGTCTCGGCCCTGCGCGCCGACGCCGACATCATGCTGTGGCTCACGGGCCCGGCGCCCGAGGAGCTGCAGCGGGCCTACCGCGAGCTGCGGCGCACGGAGCTGCTGGTCGGCCTCCTGCCGACGTGGAACGCGATGGGCGTGCACCGCGACGCCGAGTTCAGCTCGAACCACCTCCCCGCCTACATGCGCGGGAAGGCGCCGGCCCGCTGGCTCACGGTCTACCCCTTCGTCCGCTCCTACGAGTGGTACATCCTCCCCGAGGAGGAGCGCCGCGCGATGCTCGCCCAGCACGGGCGCCAGGGCTCGCGGTTCCGCTCCGTCCTGACCAACACGGTCGCCTCGTTCTCGCTCGGCGACTACGAGTGGATCCTCGCCCTCGAGGACGAGGAGCTCGTCAACCTCGTCGACCTCATGCGCGACCTGCGCGCCACGGAGGCCCGCCGCCACGTGCGCGAGGAAGTCCCCTTCTACACAGGACGGCGCATCGACGCCGACCAGATCGCCGAGGTGCTCCGATGAGCGACACGACCAGCGAGCCGATCCTCGTCCGCGGGGCCACCCCTGCGGCGGCGTCCGGCCCCGAGCACGTCGAGGTCCCCGTGGCCTACGACGCGATCCTCCTCGCCGGCTTCGGCGGGCCGGAGGGTCAGGACGACGTCATCCCGTTCCTCCGCAACGTCACCCGCGGCCGCGGCATCCCGGAGGAGCGCCTCGAGGAGGTCGCCCACCACTACCGCCACTTCGGCGGCGTCAGCCCGATCAACGCGCAGAACCGCGCGTTGAAGAAGGCGCTCGAGGCCGAGCTCGCGAACCGCGGCATCGACCTCCCCGTGCTCTGGGGCAACCGCAACTGGGCGCCCTACATGAGCGAGGCCGTCGCCGAGGCGAAGGAGCGCGGGTTCACCAACCTGCTCGCCATCGCCACCAGCGCGTACTCCTCCTTCTCGTCCTGCAGGCAGTACCGCGAGGACTACGCGGCGGCGCTCGACGCGACCGGCCTCGAGGGCGAGCTGCGGATCGACAAGGTGCGCCAGTTCTTCGACCACCCCGGCTTCGTCATGCCGTTCGTCAAGGCCGTCCACGACGGGCTCGACGAGCTGCGCGAGCGGATGCCCGACCTCGATGTCACGTCCGAGGTGGAGGTGCTGTTCTCGACGCACTCGATCCCCATGGCCGACGCCGAGCGCAGCGGACCTCACGAGCGCCACGACGACGGCACCGTCGTCGACGTGCACGAGTTCGGACCGGGCGGTGCCTACGAGGCGCAGCACCTCGCCGTCGCCGAGGTCGTCATGGCCGCCGCCACGGACGAGGACGTGCCCTGGCAGCTGGTCTACCAGTCGCGCTCCGGCCCGCCCACCCAGCCCTGGCTCGAGCCGGACATCAACGACGCCATCGCGGAGCTGCCGGCCCGCGGCCGCCGCGCGCTGCTGATCGTCCCGCTCGGCTTCGTGTCCGACCACATGGAGGTCATGTGGGACCTCGACAACGAGGCCCTCGAGACCTCGGAGGAGCACGGACTCGTCGCGCTCCGCGTCGCGACCCCCGGCACGGACCCGGTCTACGTCTCCGGCCTGATCGACCTGGTCCTCGAGCGCGTCAACGGCGTGCCGACCGAGGACCGGCCCTCGATGACGGCGTTCGGCCCCTGGTACGACGTCTGCCGCCCCGGTTGCTGCGAGAACGTGCGAGCGGGGTTCAAGCCCGCCCTGGCGGGAGTCGCACCGTGATGAGGAGTCGTCTGTCGTGAGCATCAGAGTCGGCACCCGCGCGAGCGCGCTCGCGGTGGCGCAGACCCGGATGACGGCCGATCTGATGTCGGCCGCCGCGGGGGTCCCCGTGGAGCTGGTGCGCATCGAGTCGGACGGCGACCGCATGCGCGGCTCGCTCGCCTCCCTCGGCGGTACCGGCGTGTTCGTCAGCGCCCTGCGCGACGCGCTGCTCGCCGGGCGCTGCGATGCGATCGTGCACTCGCTGAAGGACCTGCCCACCGCTCCGGTGGAGGGCCTGCTGCTCGGAGCGGTCCCCGAGCGGGAGGACCCGCGCGACGCGCTCTGCGCCCGCGACGGGCTCACCCTGGCGACCCTGCCGGTCGGAGCCCGCGTGGGCACGGGCTCGCCCCGCCGGCGCGCGGCGCTGCTGGCCGCCCGTCCGGACCTCGAGATCGTGGACATCCGCGGCAACATCGACACCCGGCTCCGGAGGGTGCTGCCCGGCAGCGACTCGCCGCTGGACGCGATCGTGCTCGCCCTGTCCGGCCTGCGCCGCCTCGGCCGGGTCGACGCGATCACCGAGGTGCTCGGCTTCGACGTCTCCCCGCACGCCCCCGGTCAGGGAGCGCTGGCCATCGAGGTGCGCGACGAGGAGCCGTCGGAGGAGCTTCGCGCCGCTCTCGCAGCGGTCGAGCACGTGCCGACCCGCGCGGCGATCACGGCCGAGCGGTCGCTCCTCGCCTCCCTCGAGGCCGGGTGCGCCGCTCCGATCGGGGCCTCCGCGGTCGTCGAGGAGGACCGCGTCGTCCTGCACGGCGTGGTCTTCGCCGTCGACGGCGCGGCGTCCCTCGCACGGGAGGTCGCGGAGCCGGTCGATAACGGTTCGGTCGGCGGTGGTCGACACCGGGCGGATCCGCAGTATGGTGGTCGCGAACTGCCCGTCGTCGAAGCCGCGTTCCGTTGCGGCTCTCTGCTCGCTGACGCGCTTCTCGGTGCGGGTGCCTCCGAACTCGCACCCCTGGGAGCCCCTTCGTGATCGTCCCCGCCGCCTACTCCCAGTGGGAGAAGCCGTTGCAGGGGTGGCGCATCCTCGTCCCCCGCGGAGGCCCGTGGGGGGACGGTGTCGCCGCCGCTCTCCGAGCCAAGGGAGCCTCGCCCGTCGTCGCTCCGATGATCAACTTCGCGCCGACCGACGACTTCCCCGCGCTCGAGCAGGCCCTCGCCGACCTCGAGGCCGGCGCCTTCGACTGGATGACCGTCACGAGCGCCACCACGGTCGATGTCCTCTCCCTCCTGCGCACCACCGTGCCCGCGAGCACCAAGGTGGCGGCGGTCGGCGAGACCACGGCGGCCGCGCTCGTCGCCGCCGGGTACTCCGTCGACCTCGTCCCCTCCGAGGACAACTCCGCCCGCGGCCTCCTGGCCGAGTGGGAGGAGGCCACCGGCGGCCGACACCCCCTGCGCGTGCTGACGCTGCGGTCCGAGATCGCCAAGCCGCTGCTCACCGAGGGCCTCACCCGCATCGGGCACGACGTGCGCTCCGTGGTCGCCTACCGCACGGTCGGCGTCCCGGTGGAGGAGCGCGTCGTGGCGGATGTCGCCGGCGGAGCCGTGCACGCGATCCTCGTCACCTCGGGCAGCGTGGCGGAGCAGGTCCAGAAGCAGCTCGGCCCGGTGCCCGAGTCGATCCTCGTCGCCGCGATCGGCCCGCAGACCGCGAAGGACGCCCGCGCCTTCGGCCTGCGCGTCGACGTCGTCGCCGACGAGCGCTCGGCCTCCTCCCTCATCGACGCGGTCGCCGCCGTCGCCACGGAGCGCGCTCCCCGCTGAGCCGCCTCCCCGGCGCGACGTCGGCCGGGAGGGGCGGGCCTCGCCCCGCAGGCCAGGGATCCGCCTCTCGGCTGATGTCGTGCGTCCGGAGCACCTCCACGGGGTGAGGCGTCCGCGCTCCCGGGAGGTGCTCGGCGGGGCGGGATTACGCTGGAGGACATGACTGCCATCCGCCCGCGCCGCCTCCGCACGACCCCCGCACTCCGCCGTCTCGTCCAGGAGACGCGCATCCACCCGGCGCAGCTGATCCTGCCCCTCTTCGTGGCCGAGGGGACCACCGAGGCCCAACCGATCGGGTCGATGCCGGGGGTGATGCACCACTCGCTGGACAGCGTCCGCGGTGCGGTGACGGAGGCGGCCGAGGCGGGGATCGGCGGTGTGATGCTGTTCGGCGTGCCGACCACGCGCGACGCGGTCGGCTCCGGTGCGACCGACCCCGACGGCGTGCTCAACGCCGCGACGCGGGTCGTCGTGGAGGAGGTCGGCGACGCGCTGGTCGTGCAGACCGACCTGTGCCTGGACGAGTTCACCGACCACGGCCACTGCGGTGTCCTCGACGACCGCGGGCGCGTCGACAACGACGCCACGCTCCTCCGCTACGAGGAGATGGCGCTCGCCCAGGCCGAGGCCGGCTCCCACCTGCTCGGGCTCTCGGGGATGATGGACGGCCAGGTCGGAGCGATCCGCGCCGCTCTCGACGGCGCCGGGCACCTGGACACCGCGATCCTCGCGTACTCGGCGAAGTACGCCTCCAGCTTCTACGGTCCGTTCCGCGAGGCCGTGCAGTCCACGCTCGAGGGCGATCGCCGCACCTACCAGCAGGACCCGGCGAACCGCCGCGAGGGCCTGCGCGAGGCGACCCTCGACCTCGCCGAGGGCGCCGACGTGGTGATGGTGAAGCCGGCCATGAGCTACCTCGACGTGCTCTCGGACGTCGCCTCCGTCTCGGACGTGCCGGTCTGGGCGTACCAGGTGTCGGGGGAGTACGCGATGATCGAGGCCGCCGCCGCGAACGGCTGGATCTCGCGCGAGCCGGCGATCCTGGAGTCGGTCACGGGGATCCTCCGCGCGGGGGCCGACGCGGTTCTCACCTACTGGGCCGTCGAGATCGCTCGCGACCTGCTGAGATAACCGCCTCCTCCTCCCGGGAGCGAGCCTCGGCATCTCGTCCGAAAGCGCCTCTCCGGCGCGAGGGCGCCGGGCGGCGCGCGTACCCTGGAGGGGTGACCACCTCGGCGAACGACACCCTGTACGAGCGTGCCCGGCACGCGATCCCCGGAGGCGTCAACTCGCCCGTCAGAGCGTTCCGCTCGGTCGGCGGGACCCCGCGCTTCATGGTCTCGGCCGCCGGCCCGTACATCACGGACGCGGACGGGCGCGAGTACGTCGACCTCGTCTGCTCCTGGGGCCCTGCCGTCCTCGGGCACGCGCACCCCGAGGTCGTCGCGGCCGTGCAGGAGGCGGCCGCCCGCGGTCTCTCGTTCGGCGCGTCCACTCCCGCCGAGACGGATCTCGCCGAGCTGGTCGAGGCGCGGATCACGGCCGGGGGAGTCTCGCCGATCGAGAAGCTCCGCCTGGTCTCCACCGGCACCGAGGCGACGATGACGGCGATCCGCCTCGCCCGCGGCGTCACCGGCCGCGACCTGCTGATCAAGTTCTCCGGCCACTACCACGGCCACTCCGACGGGCTGCTCGCCGATGCCGGCTCCGGTCTCGCGACCCTCTCGCTGCCCGCCTCCGCCGGCGTCACGGCCGCGACCGCGGCCCAGACGATCGTGCTGCCGTACAACGACCTCGAGGCGGTGCGCGCGGTCCTGGCCGAGCGTGGCGCCGACATCGCGGCGGTCATCACCGAGGCCGCGGCCGCCAACATGGGCGTGGTCGCTCCGGACCCGGGCTTCAACGCGGCCCTCGCCGAGCTCGTGCACGCGAACGGATCGCTGCTGATCATGGACGAGGTGCTGACCGGCTTCCGCGTGAGCGCCGGCGGCTGGTGGGGGCTCGAGAACCGCGGCGCCGAGGCTCCGTACCGGGCCGACCTCTACACCTTCGGCAAGGTCATCGGCGGAGGGATGCCGGTCGCGGCTCTCGGCGGCCGTGCGGACGTCATGGACCACCTGGCGCCGCTCGGGCCGGTGTACCAGGCGGGCACCCTCTCCGGGAACCCGGTCGCGGTGGCCGCGGGCATCCGGACGCTGCAGCTGGCCGACGACGCGGTCTACGCCTCGCTGGACGCCACGGCGCTGACGCTCCAGCGCGAGGTGTCGGCGGCGCTGACGGCCGAGGGCGTCGCGCACACGGTGCAGACGGCCGGGAGCCTCTTCAGCTTCATGTTCACGGACCTGGGCCGGCCGGTGCGGGACTACGCCGAGGTCCAGGCGCAGGAGTCGTTCCGCTACCCGGCGTTCTTCCACGCGATGCTCGACGCGGGCGTCTCGCTGCCGCCGTCGGTGTACGAGGCCTGGTTCGTCTCGGCCGCGCACGACGACGCGGCGATCGGGCGCATCGTGGACGCGCTGCCGGCGGCGGCGAAGGCCGCGGCGGCCGCTCGGGCGTAGGCTCCGGGGCCACCCGCGGATCAGGCGGGGGCCCGCCGCGCTGAAGCGGCGGACGTCCCGCGCGCCCGGCCGCCGGCGTGCGGCGACCGGGCAGGGGCCCTCAGCCCCGGCGCGAGACCGACTTCGGCAGCACGAACACCAGCGCGAAGGCGGCGACCGCCATCAGGGTGCTGAGGAGCATCGCGGGAGCCGCGGCGTCGAGGAAGCCCGAGGCGACCGTGTCCGGACCCGTGATGACGAGGCTCCCGAACAGCACGCTGCCGATGACCGCGATGCCCACGGCCGAGCCGATGCGCTGGATCGCCGAGATCACGCCGCTCGCCGCGCCCGCGTCCTGCGGGTCGACGGTCGAGACGATGAACTGCACGTTCGGGGCGATGAAGAAGCCGTTGCCGAGGCCTGCGATCAGCAGCGGCGGCAGGAGCTGCCAGTTGCTGATCGAGTCCGGGGTCGCGGTCAGCAGCACCAGCCAGACCCAGCCGAGCCCGATGGCGAGGAGCCCGCTGCCCATCACCAGGACGTTGCGCCCCAGGCGCGCGGTCATCCGGTTGCTCTGCGAGGAGCTGATGATGCTGCCGATCGCGAAGGGGATCGAGACCAGGCCCGACTCGAGCGCGGTGTGGCCGAGGCCCGACTGCCAGAGCAGCGAGATGGTGAAGAAGATGCTCGTGAAGGCCGCGAAGTAGACCAGCGCGAGGATCACGCCTCCGGTGAAGGCCGGGTGGCGGAACAGCGACGGCGGCACCAGGGGAGCGCGGCCGCGGCGGACGTGGAGGACCTCCCAGGCGCCGAACGCGGCGAGGAGCAGGACTCCGCCGGCGATCGAGAGGAAGGTCCACAGCGGCCAGCCCTCGTCCTCGCCCTGGATGAGCGGGACGAGCAGGGCGACCAGGCCGCCGGAGACGAGCACGAGACCGAGCCAGTCGACGCCTCCGCTCGGGGCGCGGTCGCCGGCCTCGAGGTCGCGGCGGGCGGGGAGGAGGACCGCGGCGGCGATCAGGGTCGCGACGCCGATCGGCAGGTTCACCCAGAAGACCAGGCGCCAGCCGTTCTCGTCGCCGAAGGCCTGGATGATCAGGCCGCCGATGATCGGACCGAGCGCCGACGAGACGCCGAGGACCGCGCCCATCACCGCGAAGGCCTTGCCGCGCGAGGGACCGCGGAACAGGAGCTGGATGTAGGCGTTGACCGCCGGGACGAAGACGCCGCCCGCCAGGCCCTGCACGATGCGGGCGATGACGAGCTGGGTGTCGTCCGCGGCCAGTCCGCACGCGAAGCTAGCGACGGTGAAGAGGGCGATGCCGCTGACGAAGACCCACTTGTGCCCGAAGCGGTCGCCGAGGCGGCCGGCGGGGATGAGGGCGAGGCCGAACGCGAGGGCGTAGCCGGAGATGATCCAGGAGAGCGTCGACTCGGAGGCGTCGAGCGTGGTGCGGATGGTGGGCAGCGCCACGTTCACGATGGTCGTGTCGAGCAGGGCGATGAACATGCCCGCGAGCAGGACGATCAGCGAGCGCCAGGCGCGCTTGTCGGGGGCGGGAGGGGCGCCGGTCGATCGGGCGGTCGACGTCTCGGTCATCGCAGGAGTGCCTTTCGAGCAGGGGAGGGGCGGTCCGTCAGACCTGTTCGAGGGACGCGACCGGGTGTGAATGCTCGCAGGAGAAACCGGGTTTCCGCACGCCGGGATCTGTGGGGGCCTTCAGGCGGAGGGCATGCCGCAGGCTCGCCTCGCGGGGCGTCAGCGGATGCGCGACTCCGCTAGCCGGGCGCAGTCGATGCAGAGCTCGGCCGTGGGCCGGGCGGCGAGGCGGGCGGCTCCGATCGGGCGGCCGCACGAGGCGCAGTCCCCGTAGCCGCCGGTGCCGAGGCGGGTGCGAGCGGCGTCGAGCTCGCGCGCCGTGCGGGCGAGAGCGTCGCGGACTCCGGCCATCCGCGACCACTCGGCCGAGAGCGGCGTGCCCTCCGGGTCGTGCTCGTCATCGGCGGTGCCGTCGGCACGGTCGCGCAGGAGCTCGGCCAGCGAGGCCTCGAGCCGGGCCGCCTCGTCGCGCGTCTCGGCCTGCCGCTCGGCCAGCAGCGCGTCGAGGAGGCGCGCCTCGTCCGGATCCATCGGCATCCGACCATGCTGCCACCCACGCGGGCGGCGGGGCATCGTTGTGCGATCCGGCGCTGACCCGGCGGCGGGCGGCGGGGCAGACTAGAGGCATGCCCGTCGTGACCGTGCTCCCCGACCGCCTCGAACTCCGCCTCACCGCGGCCGAGCGACTGCTCGCGTTCCACCGCAGCGACGTCGTCGTCGACCGGTCGAGCATCCGCTCGGCGACGGTCACCGAGGACCCCTGGATCTGGGTCCGGGGCATCCGCGCGCCGGGCACCGCGGTGCCGCTCACGCTCGCGGCCGGCACGTGGAAGTTCCACGGCGGCAAGGACTTCCTGCTGATCAAGCGCACCGCCTCGGCCGTCGTGATCGACCTGGTCGACGAGGACTACTCCCGCCTGATCGTGAGCACCAAGCACGCTCCCGAGCTGATCGCGGCCCTCCAGCTGGGGACGACGACCGCGGCGATCCCCGTGATCGAGACCGACGACCTCGTGATCGTCCCCGAGGTCGCCGAGCAGGCGGAGCGGGCCCAGGCGGCCGCCGCGGAGAAGCGCGCGAAGAAGAAGGCGAAGGCGGCGGAGGCCGCGGCCGTGGCCGCGGAGGCGGCGGGTCCGGCGACGGTGGTCGAGGTCCGGGAGGCGGCGAGCAGCGGGAGCGCGGCGGCCGCGGCTCCGGAGGCGGACGGCGTCGTGGCGCCGACGGAGTCAGCAGCGGGGGCCGCTCCGAAGAGCCCGAAGGCGACGCCGAAGGCCGCTCCGAAGACGAGTGCTCGGACCGCCGCGAGCACGCCGGCCGGGTCCGGGGGGTCCGCGCCCGTGGACGTCATCGGCTCCGAGCCGATCGACTCCGCAGCTCCGGTGAAGCCCGCCGAGCCGAAGCCCGCGGAGCCGAAGCCCGCCGGGCCGAAGTCCGCGGGATCGAAGCCCGCCGAGCCGAAGCCCGCCGGATCCGAGTCCGCCGAGCCCGCCCCCGCGAAGCCGGCTCCGGCCGCGAAGCCCGCGCCGAAGCCCCGCACGCCGGCGAAACCCCGCGCCGCGCGCCCCGACTCCTCCGTCGGTCACGCGTCGGCCGAGCCGAGCGGCGCCACCGAGGCCGCGGAGTAGCGCACCGCCGCACGAGCAGCAGCCACGCAGCGCCGGCCGAGGCGCCCACTCCTCCACGCTCGAGGCGGGCGGACGCCCTCCGCCGACGCCGTGCCCTCAGGCGCGGACGTCCACCAGCGTCCGACCGTGCGAGCGGCCGGCGAGCACGTCCTCGGCCGCGTCGACCGCCCCGCCGAGCGGCACCGTCGTCGTCAGCTCGTCGAGCAGCTCCAGGTCGAGGTCGTGGGCGAGGCGGCGCCAGGCCTCCTCGCGGAGCTTGCGCGGCGCCTCCACCGAGTTGATGCCGGCCAGCGTCACTCCGCGCAGGATGAACGGCATCACGCTCACCGGCAGGTCCGGGCCCTGCGCGAGACCGCACGCCGCCACGGTGCCGCCCCACCGCGTCTGCGCGAGGGCGTTCGCGAGCGTGTGCGAGCCGGCGGAGTCCACCGCTCCCGCCCAGCGCTCGGACTGCAGCGGCTTCCCGCCCTCCTGCAGCTCGGCGCGGTCGATGACGTCGGAGGCGCCCAAGCGCTGGAGCAGAGCGCCGTGCTCGCCGAGCCGGCCGGTCGAGGCGACGACCTCGTGGCCGAGGCGCGCCAGGAGCGCGACGGCGAGCGACCCCACGCCTCCCGAGGCCCCCGTCACCAGGACGGGACCGCTGCCCGGCCGCACGCCGTGCCGCTCGAGCGCCAGCACGGCCAGCATCGCCGTGAAGCCCGCGGTGCCGATCGCTCCGGCCCGTGCCGCCGAGATGGCGCCGGGCAGCCGGAGCAGCGACGCGGAGTCGACACGCGCCCGCTCGGCGAGCCCGCCGTCGTGGCGCTCGCCGAGGCCGGCGCCGTTGAGCACCACCCGGTCGCCGGAGTCGAAGCGCTCGCCCGCCTCGCCGTCCGCGTACTCCACGGTGCCGACCAGGTCGATGCCGGCGACGAGCGGGGTGCGGCGAACGATCCCGGGCCGCCCCGCCAGCGCCAGGGCGTCCTTGTAGTTGACGCTCGAGTACTCGACGGCGATCGACACGTCGCCGTGCGAGCGGTCGGGGTCGTCGCGCTCGAGGAGGCGGGCTCGGTTGGGGGTCTCGGTGTCGGAGTCGGAGTGCCGCTCGACGACGATGGCTCGGTACATGGGCCCACGCTACGCCCGCGGGCCCCCGGCCGGGCGGTCAGTTCAGGGGCCGGGTGCCCTCGGGGAGCGATCCGCCGGAGTAGAGGGCGGAGGCCGCGTCCTGGAGCGCCGTCAGGGCGACGCGCTGCGTCCACGGACCGTAGGAGACGCGGGCCAGCCCGAGCTCCTCGAAGCGGGCGGGGGACTGCGATCCGGGGACGCCGATGACGCTGACCCGCTGCCGCCCGAGGGCGGCGACGAGGGACTCCAGCTCGGCGTCCTGGAGCAGCCCGGGGACGAAGAAGCAGGTGGCGCCGGCGTCGAGGTACGCGCGGCCGCGCTCGATCGCGTCGGCCAGGACCTCGCCGCGGTCGCGGTCGCCGGCGCGGAGGAGCACATCCGTGCGGGCGTTGAGCGCGAAGGGCACCGCCTCCTCCTCGGCCGCGGCGACGGCCTTCTCGACCGCTCGCAGCGCCTCCGGGAGCGGCTTCGCCTGGTCCTCGAGGTTCGCGCCCACGACGCCGATCCCGATCGCGCGGCGGACCGTCTCGCCGGCGTCGCCGTAGCCCGCCTCGAGGTCGGCCGAGACCGGGACCTCGACGGCGGCGACGATGCGCTCGATCATGCCCAGGTGCAGCTCCAGCGGGATCCGCTCGCCGTCCTCGTAGCCGAACGCCGCCGCGATGGAGTGGCTGGCGGTCGCGAGCGCCCGGGTCTCCGGGAGCGCGGCGACCGTGGTCGCGCTGATCACGTCCCAGACGTTCACCACCTGCAGCAGCTCGGGGGCGGTGTGGAGGTCGACGAGGGTGCGCCCGCGCGCTTCGATGCTCATGGCACGAGCGTAGGGCCCGCGTGCGCGGCGCAGGCCGCCGCATCGCAGTCGGCGCAGACCACGAGCTGGGCGCGGCAGGAGAGGTCGGTGCAGTTGCGCATCCGGCTGGTCGGCGCGGCGCACGAGGTGCAGCGGCCGAGCACCTCGGCGTCGGGGGAGAAGGAGACGGAGCCGCGGCCGTCGAAGACGTACAGGGCCCCCTTCCACAGCCCGCGGTCGCGCCGCGCCTCGGCGTAGCGGACGACGCCGCCGTCGAGCTGGTACACCTCGCCGAAGCCGCGCGCCGTCATCAGGCTCGACAGCACCTCGCAGCGGATGCCGCCGGTGCAGTACGTGACGACGGGCCGGCCCTTGAGGTGGTCGTAGACGCCGGCGTCGAGCTGCTCGACGAACTCGCGGGTGCTGGAGACCCCCGGCACGATCGCCCCCTCGAACCGGCCGATCTCGGCTTCGAAGGCGTTGCGGCCGTCGAAGAGCACCACGTCGTCGCGCTCGGCGACCAGGGCGTCCAGCTGGTCCGGGTCGAGCCGCGGCGCCGTCCCGACGACCCCGTCGGCGTCGACCCGCAGCTCGTCGGGCGCTCCGAACGAGACGATCTCGTCGCGCACCTTCACCGAGAGACCGGGGAAGTCGAGGCTGCGGCCGTCGTCGTCGAGGCCGGAGCCGTCGCTCCACTTCACCTCGAGCCCGTGGAAGGCCGAGTGCTCACGGGTGCGGCGGACGTAGCGCTTCAGGGCGTCCATCCCGCCGCCCAGCGTGCCGTTCACCCCGTGCTCCGAGATCAGCAGGCGCCCGCGCAGGCCCAGCGACTCGCACAGCTCGCGCTGCCACAGCCGCACGGACTCGGGGTCGGCCAGCGGCACGAAGCGGTAGAACAGCAGGATCTTCGGCAGCACCGGCACATCCTACGAGGACGTCCGGACCGGGGCGCGGCGTGTGGCAGCATCGTCGGGTGCCCGACGCCTCCGCCCCCGTGCCGCACTCCCGCCTCGAGGACGTCTTCGGTCTCGTCACCGGTGCGTTCGTCGTGTCGCTCGGCCTCTACCTGCTGCGCGCGAGCCAGGCGGTCACGGGCGGCACCGCGGGTCTCGCACTGCTGCTGGGGTACCCGCTCGACATCCCGTTCGGCGTGATCCTCGTCACGGTCAACGTGCCGTTCCTCGCCCTCTCGCTGTGGAAGAAGGGCTGGCGCTTCACGCTGCGGACCATGTTCTCGATCGTGCTGGTCTCGGTCCTGGCGGGCCTGCACCCGCTGGCGTTCGGCGAGCTGCGGATCGAGCCCGTCTACGGCGTCCTCACGGGCGACGTGCTCGCGGGGATCGGCCTCCTGATCCTCTTCCGGCACGGGTCGAGCCTGGGCGGATTCAGCATCGTCGCCCTGATCGCGCAGGAGCGGCTCGGCTGGCGGGCGGGCTACGTGATGATGGCGCTCGACGCGTGCGTGGTCGCGGCCGCGCTGCTGGTGGTGCCTCCGCTGAACGTGCTGATCTCGGCGGCGGGAGTGGTGGTGCTCAACCTGGTCCTGGCGTTCAACCACCGGCCCGGGCGCTATCTCGGGTCCTGACCCCCTCCGCAAGCCCTTCGGCGCGCACCGCCGGGTTCCTAGGCTGAGGGCGCGGGCCCCCGCCCGCCCTTCCCGAACGGAGAAACCGGATGTCCGACTGGACCTACGACCCCTACGCCCGCCTCGGCGAGGTGCCGACCTTCGCGCTCGAGAGCGACGACATCGCCGACGGTGCGCCCCTGTCCGCCCGCCACTACGGCGAGGGCTCCGGCGGGGAGGACGTCTCGCCGCACCTGCGCTGGTCGGGAGCCCCCGCCGAGACGAAGAGCTTCGCCGTGACGGTGTTCGACCCCGACGCGCCCACCGGCTCCGGCTTCTGGCACTGGGCCGTCTACAACCTCCCGGCCGACACCACGGAGCTCCCCACGGGAGCCGGAGCCGCCGGCTTCGAGCTGCTCCCGGCGGGCGCGCAGACGCTGCCCAACGAGATGCGGCTGCGCCAGTTCGTCGGAGCGGCGCCGCCGGACCGCGAGCACCGCTACTTCTTCGTGGTGCACGCCCTCGACGTCGAGTCGCTCGACCTCGATCCGGAGTCGACGCCGGCGATCCTCGGCTTCAACGCGCACTTCCACACCCTCGCGCGGGCGCAGATCGTCGCCACGGCGACGCCGGACGGCGCGAAGGGCTGACCCGCTCCGCGGGGAGCGCGCGCTACCCGAAGAGGGTGCGCGCCTCCTCGTAGCGGGCGTCCGGGACCGTCTTGAGGGTGCCGAGCGCCTCGGCGAAGTCCACGTGGTAGATGTCGGTGCCGCGCAGGGCGACCATGCGGCCCCAGTGCTCGGCGACGACGGAGTCGATGGCGGCCATGCCCAGGCGGGTCGCGAGGACGCGGTCGAACGCGGTGGGCGTGCCTCCGCGCTGGATGTGGCCGAGCGTCGTGGCGCGGGTCTCGATGCCGGTGCGCTCCTCGATGAGCGGGGCCAGCAGCTCGCCGATGCCGCCGAGGCGGGGCCGGCCGAAGGCGTCGAGGCCGCGCTCGGAGTGGGCGTCGTCCATCGTGTCGAGCGAGAAGCCCTCGGCGACCACGACGAGCGGTGCGCGCCCGCGGTCCTGCGCGCTCTGCACCCACTCGACGATCTGGTTTAGGGAGGTGCGCTTCTCCGGGATGAGGATGACGTGGGCGCCCGCGGCCATGCCGGAGTGCAGGGCGATCCAGCCGACGTGGCGGCCCATGACCTCGGCGACCATGCAGCGGCCGTGCGAGTCGCCGGTGGTGCGGAGGCGGTCCATCGCGTCGGTCGCGATGCCGACGGCGGTGTCGAAGCCGAAGGTGTAGTCGGTGGCGCCGAGGTCGTTGTCGATGGTCTTGGGGACGCCGACGATCTTGAGGCCCGCGTCCGTGAGGCGCTTGGCCGCCGCCAGGGTGCCCTCGCCGCCGATCGCGATGATCGAGTCGATGCCGTTGCGGTCCATCATCTCGGCGATCTTCTCGGGGCCGCCGTTCTCGCCCTCGAAGGGGTTCGTCCGGCTGGTGCCGATGATCGTGCCGCCCTGCTTGGCGATGCCCTGGATCTCGGGGCGGCCCAGGGGCAGGAGGTCGCCGTCGACCACTCCGCGCCAGCCGTTCCGGAAGCCCACGAACTCCTGGTCGTAGACCTTGATGCCCTTGTAGACGGCACCGCGGATGACGGCGTTGAGGCCGGGGCAGTCGCCACCGGAGGTCAGGATCCCGATCTTCACCCGCTCAGGTTAGAGGACCCGGTGAACGGATGTGCACGCGGACGACGACGGGCCCCTCCTCGCCGCCTCGAGGAAGGGCCCGTCGTCGTGCTCGGTGCTGGTGGGACTAGGTCGTGACGAGCTCGCCGTTGACGCCGCGGGGGAAGAATCCGCCGGTGCGCGTCCCGGCCGCGGGGTTCAGGTACACGATGTTGAGGACCTGGCCCGGGGTGCGGCTGAACGCGATGGAGCTGCCGTCGGTCGGGACGATGTTCGCCTGGCCGTTGACCTTGACGCCCTGGTCGAGGTCAGTCTTGCCGTCGAGGCTGTCGCGCGCGTCGGAGAGCTTGTTCGCCGAGTCGGACAGGTCGGCGGCGTAGATCGCCGAGCGGATCGCGCCCGCGTGGTACGCCTCCACCGCGAGGATGCCGGCGGCCGCGTCGAGGTAGGTCTTCGACTGGATGAGCGGGGCGGCGCCCTTGTAGGCGGTCACTCCCACGTCCTCGAAGACGAAGGCGCCGAGCAGGAAGTTCGACTCGCTCGCGAACGGGTCGAACGACTGACCGGCCTTGATCAGCCCCGCCGCAACGGCGGCGGAGTTGAAGCTGTCCTTCAGGTTGATCGCCGGGCGGGCCACCTTCGCGGTGCCCAGCGCGGCCCGCAGGAACTGCACGTGGGCCTTCTCGTCGTTCGCGACCTCGGTGGCGAAGCTCTTCAGCCACGGGGTCTTGAAGTCGACGGGGCGGCCGCCGATGACGCCGCCGGGCGTGCCCTTGCCGGTCACGTCCGAGCCGCCGAGGCCGGTGCCGTAGACGGCGCGGAGGTAGAACTCGGCCTCGAGGTACTCGAGGTTGAGGGCGAAGTTGAGGATCGAGGCGTCGCTGGGGCCGCTGGCAGCGACCTCCTCGGCGGAGGCGGTGGGCGCGGCGAGGGCCGCGGCTCCGATGCCGAGGCCGGCGACGCCGGTGGCCTCGAAGAAGCGGCGACGGTCGAGAGCGGTCTCAGAGCTCTTGACGATCGCGTTGCGGATGAAGGTCGTGTCGAACATGTGCGCATCTCCAGTGATAGGCGGGTGCCGGGCGGCTGGAGCGCCGCCGCGACAGCGCGAAGCTACGCCCGGGATCGACCTGCTGACCAGTGGAAACGGGCGATCGGATCCGCGCATGTGTTCACGCCGTCTGAACCAATCCGCCGGGCGTGTCGCTCCGAACACGTCGTGGATGGGGGTTCTGTGGAGGAGCGTCCGATCCGGTGTCGGAGCCGCCGGTTACCATCACTGCGTGTCGATCCCCGCCCCTGCTCCGGAGCCCGCCTGGGCGACGGTCTACGCGCCGGCGGAGCCGGTGAGCCTCGCGCTCACCCTCCGCACGCTGCTGCGGGGCTCGGGCGACCCGACCATGCTCCTCGACGCGTCCGGCTTCTGGCGGGCGTTCCGCACGCCGCTCGGCCCGGGCACCCTGCATCTGCGGCAGGCGGTGGACGGCGCGGTCCACGCGCGCGCCTGGGGCGGGGGAGCGGAGTGGCTGATCGACGCGGTCCCCGAGCTCCTCGGCCACGGCGACGACTGGAGCGGGCTCGACCTGTCGGCCCACGCGCCGCTCGCCGAGGTGCTCCGCCGCTCGTCGGGCCTGCGCCTCACGCGCGCGAACCTGGTGTTCGAGATGCTCGCGCCGTCGGTCCTCGAGCAGAAGGTCACGAGCACGGAGGCGTGGCGCGCCTACCGGGTGCTGGTGCGCCTCCACGGGGAGCCCGCCCCGGGGCCGGTCGCTCTGCACGTGGCTCCGAGCGCGCAGCAGTGGCGACGGGTGCCCTCGTGGGACTGGCACCGCGCGGGAGTGGATCCGCGGCGCTCGCGGACCGTCCTCACCGCCGCGCTCGTCGCCTCCGGCCTCGAGCGGACCCTCGCGCTCGGGCGGGGCGGCGACGAGGTCGCCCGTCGGCTGCAGTCGGTGCCGGGGATCGGGCCGTGGACGGCGTCCGAGGTGATGATGCGCGCCCACGGCGATCCGGACGCGGTCAGCGTGGGCGACTACCACCTGGCCGCGGCCGTCGGCTTCGCGCTCACGGGTCGGCTCGGGGTCGACGACGACGGCATGCTCGAGCTCCTCGAGCCGTGGCGCGGGCACCGGCAGCGGATCATCCGGCTGATCGGCTGCAGCGGAGCGAGGAAGCCGCGGCACGGCCCGCGGATGACCATCCAGGACCACCGCCGGCACTGATCCGCTCCTCCACAGGGGCGGCTCGCGGGCGAGTCGGCGCGACCACCGCGTCACGCCGCGTCCGGGCGGCGGCTCGGGCTTAGCCTCGGAGGATGCAGCAGTCGACGACCCCAGGTGTGCCCGGCAGCGACCCGGAGCGCGAGCCCGACGACGCGGCCGTGCGGAGCGGCGTCGACGCGACGATCGGTGGTCGGACGCCGGAGGGCGGCACGGAGTCGGACGACGAGGTCGAGGCCGGTGAGGCGCGCGACTCCGTGAGCGGGGCCGAGGTCGTGCCGGCGCCGGAGTCCGCGTCCGAGGACGTGGCCGAGCCTCAGGACGAGCAGGAGTCCGACGCTGAGGACGAGGACCTGCGCGAGCCCGGTGTTCAGGACGAGGACGAGGTCGTGCGCGACGCTGAGGACGAGGCCGTGAGCGAGCCCGATGCCGACGACGAGGTCGTGCGCGATGCTGAGGACGAGGTCGTGCATGGGCCCGACGCCGCGTCGGAGTCGGAGCACGCCGCGCCCGCCGCCGCCGAGCCCGAGGTCGACGACCGCCCGATGATCGAGCGCGTCGAGTCCCTGGTCCGCCGCTGGATCGCGCGCAGCGGCGAGTTCCCGGTCGAGCCCGCCGCCCAGCGGCTCGCGGGCGTGCTCCAGGACCCGAACGGACTCGACTTCACCGTCGGGTTCGTCGACGGCGTCGCCCGGCCCGAGGACCTCTCGGTCGCGGCCGAGAACCTCGCGGCGCTCACCGCGAAGACGCCCGCCTTCCTCCCCTCCTACCTGCGCGCGGCGATCAGCACCGGCGGCGCCGTCGGCCCCGTGCTGCCCTGGGTGGTCGTGCCCGCGGCCCGCCGGGTCCTCCGCCGCCTCGTCGGGCACCTCGTGGTCGACGCCTCGGAGGCGCGTCTCGGTGCGGCCGTCGCCGCGCTGCGCGAGGGCGGCGACCGGCTCAACCTCAACCTCCTCGGCGAGGCCGTGCTCGGCGAGCGCGAGGCCCGCCGCCGCCTCGAGGGGACCCTCCGCCTGCTCGAGCGGCCGGACGTCGACTACGTCAGCGTCAAGGTCTCGAGCGTCGTCAGCCAGCTGTCGATGTGGGCCTTCGAGGAGGAGGTCGACCGCGTCGTGGAGCGTCTCACCCCGCTCTACCAGGCCGCCGCGTCCGCAGCCGACCCCACCTTCATCAACCTCGACATGGAGGAGTACCGCGACCTCGACCTGACGGTCGCCGTGTTCCGGCGCCTCCTCGAGCAGCCGGGCATGCTCGACCTCGAGGCGGGCATCGTCCTGCAGGCCTACCTGCCCGACTCCGTCCGCGTGCTCGACGAGCTGACCGAGTGGGCGCAGGAGCGTCGGGCCCGCGGCGGAGCCCCGATCAAGGTGCGCGTCGTGAAGGGCGCGAACCTCGCGATGGAGCGGGTCGACGCGGCCCTGCACGACTGGCCGCTCGCGACCGTCGGCAGCAAGGTGGAGGCCGACACGAACTACAAGCGCCTGCTCGACCGGGCACTGCGGCCGGAGCGCGTCGACGCGGTGCGCGTGGGCGTCGCCGGGCACAACCTCTTCGACCTCGCCTGGGCGTGGCTCACGGCGACCGAGCGCGGGGTGACCGGCGCGGTCGAGATCGAGATGCTGCTCGGGATGGCGACCGGGCAGGCGCGCGCCGTCCGCGAGGACGTGGGACGCCTCCTCCTCTACACGCCCGTCGTGCACCCGCACGAGTTCGACGTGGCCATCTCGTACCTCATCCGCCGGCTCGAGGAGAACAGCAGCCCCGAGAACTTCCTGTCGGCCGCGTTCCGCCTCGACGACGAGGAGGTGCTGCAGCGGGAGCTCGGCCGCTTCCGCGCCTCGCTCGAGGCCCTCGACGACTCCGTCCCGCCGCCGAACCGCACGCAGGACCGCCTGCGGGAGTGGTCCTCCGGCTCCGGCCGCCGCCTCGTGCAGGAGCACGCCCGCGCCGGCGAGCGGGCGCAGGACCCGGCCGCCGCGGGCCTGACGCAGGCCGTCCTCGGCCTCAGCCGCGGCTCCGGTGCCGCCGCCGCGACCGCGGGCTTCCACAACGAGCCCGACACCGACCCCGCCCTCCCCGGCAACCGCCGCTGGGCGCGCCTGATCACCGAGCGCATCGCCGGCTCGACCATCGGAGCGGGCACGGCCGACGCCGCGCGCGTGAGCACCGAGGCGGAGCTCCAGGAGGTGCTGCGCACGGTGTCCCGCCGCGCGGAGCGCTGGGGCGAGCGCCTGGGCTACGACCGAGCGGCCGTGCTCGACCGCGCCGGCCTCGTCCTCGCCGCGAACCGCGACCGCCTGATCGAGGTGATGGCCTCCGAGACCGGCAAGACGATCGCCGAGGCCGACCCCGAGGTCTCCGAGGCCATCGACTTCGCCCACTACTACGCCACCCGCGCCCGCGAGCTCGACGCCGTCACCGGGGCCACCTTCGTCCCCGCTCGGGTCACCGTCGTCGCTCCGCCGTGGAACTTCCCGGTCGCCATCCCGGCCGGATCGATCCTCGCGGCGCTCGCCGCCGGCTCCGGAGTCGTGGTGAAGCCGGCGCCCCAGGCCCGCCGCTCGGCCGCTGTGCTCGTCGAGGCGCTCTGGGACGCGGGCATCCCGCAGGAGCTCCTCGCCCTGGTCGACCTCGACGAGGAGGAGCTGGGACGGGCGCTGATCACCGACCCCCTCGTGGACCGCGTGCTGCTCACCGGCTCCTACGAGACCGCCCGCCTCTTCCGCTCCTGGCGGCCCGGCCTCGCACTGCAGGCCGAGACCAGCGGCAAGAACGCGATCATCGTCACTCCCCACGCCGACTACGACCTCGCCGTCGCCGACATCGTCCGCAGCGCCTTCGGGCACGCCGGCCAGAAGTGCTCCGCCGCCTCCCTGGTGATCCTGGTCGGCTCGGTCGCCCGCTCCAAGCGCTTCCGCGCTCAGCTGGTCGACGCCGTCACGTCGCTCCGCGTCGGCCGGCCCGACGACCCGTCGGCGGTGATGGGGCCGCTCATCGAGGAGCCCACCGGCAAGCTCCTGCACGCGCTCACCACGCTGGGCGGAGGCGAGTCGTGGCTCGTCGAGCCGCAGCGCCTCGACGAGAGCGGCACGCTCTGGTCCCCCGGGATCCGCGAGGGCGTCACCGAGGACAGCTACGTCCACCTCACCGAGTTCTTCGGCCCGGTGCTCGGGATCATGCACGCGGCGACCCTCGAGGACGCCGTGCGGATGCAGAACGGCACCGAGTACGGGCTCACGGCCGGGCTCCACTCCCTGCACGCCGACGAGCTCGCCCTCTGGATCGACTCGGTCGAGGCGGGCAACCTCTACGTCAACCGGGGCATCACCGGAGCGATCGTCCGGCGCCAGCCCTTCGGCGGCTGGAAGCGCTCGTCCGTCGGCGGCGGCGCGAAGGCGGGCGGACCCAACCACCTCATCGGCCTCGGCTCCTGGAAGCCCTCGCCCGCGCGCTCCTCCTCGACGCTGCACCTGCGCGGCCTCGACGACCGCGCGCGCCAGTTCATCGAGGCGGCCCAGTCCTCGCTCCGGTTCGAGCAGTTCGACCTGCTCCGCCGCTCCGCCCTCTCCGACCAGCTCGCCTGGGCGACCGAGTTCGGCGTCGTCACCGACATCTCGAAGGTCGGCGTCGAGCGGAACCTGTTCCGCTACCTCCGCGTGCCGATCGCGCTGCGCCTGGCCGACGGCGGCGACCTCGGAGAGCTCCTCCGCGTCATCGCCGCGGGCCTGCTGACCCGCTCCCGGATGGACATCTCCACGTCCCTCCCGCTCCCGCCGCGGGTCCAGGAGATGCTCGGCGGCGACGAGCTCGCCGAGATGGCGGGCCTCGTCCCGCGCATCGTCGTCGAGACCGACGCCCAGTGGCTCGAGCGCGCCGCGGCCGGCCGCATCACGGCGCCGCGCATCCGCATCATCGGCGACATCGTCTCCGACCGCGTCGACGGCTATGCGGGCCCGCAGGCCCCCGGCAGCCCGACGCACGGACAGCAGGCCGTCGTCCGCCGATCGTCCGACTCGACCGGCTCCTTCACCGACGTCGTCGCCGGCATGACCCGCGGCAGCACGGGAACTCCGGTCCCGCTCACCCGCGCCGACGGATCCCGCGTCCCCCTCGCGACCGCCCTCGCCGAAGCCCTCGGCGGCGCCCTCGACACCGCCGTCTACGCCGACCCGGTCACCCCCGCCGGCCGCGTCGAACTGCTGCCCTTCCTCCGCGAGCAGGCGATCTCGATCACGAACCACCGCTTCGGCAACCCGATCGATCTGAGCGACGACGTGCTGTGAGTTGGATTCCACGCCCGTCCCTGACGGGCGTGGCGCGGTCGGCTTCTCTACGGGGTGCGTTCTGAGGAGCGGGGGGCGTTCGGCTACAGCGATCCGCTGGTACGCGGATCGCTGGTTCGCCTCGGTGGCGGTGCTCGCGGGGATGATGTGGATCGAGTGTGGCGCGGTCGGCTTCTCGACGGGGTGCGTTCTGAGGAGCGGGGGCGTTCGGCTACAACGATCCGCTCGCACGCGGATCGCTGGTTCGCCTCGGGGGCGGTGCTCGCGGGGATGGTGTGGATTCTGTGTGGCGCGGTCGGCTTCTCGACGGGGTGCGTTCTGAGGGGCGGGGTGCGTTCGGCTACAGCGATCCGCTGGTACGCGGATCGCTGGTTCGCCTCGGGGGCGGTACTCGCGAGGATGGTGGGATCAGGCGGGCGCGGGTCGGCGTCCCGACGGAGCCTCGGGACGCGGCTCGACGAGGGGCGACGGGGGACTTACTTGTCGCGGCAAGTAGTGGGTAGGGTGGGGGGATGAGTGCGCCCGAGACACGCTGGCTGACGCCCGATCAGCTCGACGCCTGGCTGCGCTTCATCGCGGTCGTGGAACTGCTGCCGGGCGCCCTCGACACGCAGCTGCAGCGCGACGCGGGGCTCACGCACTTCGAGTACCTGACGCTGGCGATGCTGTCCGAGGCGCCCGACCGCGCCCTCCGGATGACCACGCTCGCCGCCCGCACCAACGCGACCCTGCCCCGGCTCTCGCACGTGGTGACCCGCCTCGTCGCCCGCGGCTACCTCGAGCGCCGCCCCTGCGCCTCCGACGGCCGCGCCACGAACGCGGTGCTCACCGACGCCGGCCTCCAGAAGATCGTCGACACGGCGCCCGGTCACGTCGCGACCGTGCTGGCCGACGTCATCGATCCGCTCGACGCCGAGCAGATCCCGCAGCTGGCCGACATCATGTCGCGCATGCTCGCCCGGCTCGACCCCGAGGGCAGGATGACGGTCGACGCCGTGCGCTCCTCGCTCGGAGACCCCGACACCCGCTCCTGCTGAGCGCACCGACCCCTCGCTCCCGGGGCGGACCGGCCTCGGCCGCGGCCGGATCCGTGTACAGGGACTCCCGGACGTGCCCGTCAGGGTCCTCGAGGCCGCGCGCCCACATGGAGCCGAGGCCCTGCACCGCGACCGGCTCGGCGCCGCCGGAGGCCTACCCGTTCCCGAGCACCTCGCCGACCTCCTCCCGGCTGCCGACGCTCACCGAGAAGAGGCCCTGCACCTGGGAGCGCGCGTCGACGATCTCCTTCGACCTGGAGGTCGAGAAGGAGGGGTGCGGGAGGAGCATCGCGGACACGTGCTCGGAGGCGACGGAGCAGGCGGCGTCGTCGCTGAACAGAGGATTCAGGGCCGAACAGAAGATCCAGGGTCCGGCCGAGCGCTGGGGAGAACGCCCTAGAGCGCTCCGGATCCGTCAAAGGGAGGCCGACGAGGATCGAGTCGACGGCCCTCCGCGTCAGTCCGGCGATCGGCCGGGCGACACGCGGTAGGCCATGCCATCATCACCTCGTGCAGTTCACCACGACGCTCTTCCAGATCGGCAACAACACCGGCATCGAGGTGCCGCCCGAGGTCCTCGAGGCCCTCGGCGGCGGCAAGCGTCCCGCCGTCGCGGTGACGGTGAACGGCTACCGCTTCACCAGCACGGTCGGAGCGATGGGCGGACGCGCGCTCATCCCGTTCTCGGCCGACAAGCGCCGCGAGACGCAGCTCGCCGGCGGTGACGCGATCGACGTCGTGATCGAGCTCGACACCGCGCCGCGCGAGGTCGTCGTGCCGGAGGACCTGGCGTCCGCGCTGGCCTCGGCGGGCGCTGCGGAGCGCTTCGCCGCGCTCTCGCCGAGCGCGCGGAAGGCCCACGTCACGTCGGTCGAGGGCGCGAAGGCCGCCGAGACGAGGGCGCGCCGCGTCGCCTCGATCGTCGCGGCGCTCGTCGGCTGACGGGCGCGCCACGGTCCGGGACGCCACCTCGTCGCCGGATAGGCTGCCTCCGGCGCCCCACGGCGGAGCGCTCTGGAAGCGGAGTCGGGGGACTTGATGGGTGCGGTTCGGCGTTGGGTGTTCCCGATCGTGTGGATGGTCATCATCGGAGCGGCGAGCATCGCCCTGGTGAAGATCGCGTTCTTCCCGGACGGCGCGGCCGAGGCCGATCCGACGCAGCCGACCGGTGAGATCACCGAGCCGACCGTCACGGTCGCCCGCGGCACGGTCACCAACGACCTCACCCTCCAGGGCACCGTCGCCGCCGACCCCGCCGTGCCGCTGAAGGCGACGGCGGCCGGAACGGTCGACGACGTCTACGTGCAGCAGGGCGCGGCCGTCGCGTCGGGCGATCTCATCTACGACATCCGCGTCGAGACTCCGCGCGACCCGGTCGAGACGACCGGCCCGGACGGCGCCGTCACCCTCACCCAGCAGGAGCCCTCCGTGCGCTTCGAGCGGGTCTACGCCGCGACCGGCGGCACCCTCAGCGCGCTCGGCGTCATCCACGACCAGGCCGTCACGGTCGGCGAGGTGACCGGACAGGTCGCGCCGCCGAGCTACGCCGTCACCGGCACGATCGACGCGCAGCAGCTCTACCGCATCCAGAACCGGCCGACGGAGGCGCAGGTCGCGATCACCGGCGGGCCCGCCGGCTTCACCTGCACCGACCTCACCATCAGCACCCCTCTCGCCGGAGCCGGCGAGGGCGGCACGACCGGCGGAGCGACGGACGGCGGCGGTGGAACCTCCACCGGCGGCTCCGGCACGAGCTTCACCTGCCAGGTGCCGACGGAGGTCACCGTGTTCCCCGGGCTCGCCGCCTCGGTGACGCTCGCGGGAGGCAAGGCGGAGGACGTCCTCGTCGTGCCGACCACCGCGGTCGAGGGCACCGCCCAGTCCGGCGTCGTGTTCCGCCGGGCGGACGACGGCAGCACCGAGGAGGTCCCGGTGACGCTGGGACTCACCGACGGCAGCTCCGTCGAGATCACCGGCGGAGTGGAGGAGGGCGCCGAGCTCCTGCAGTTCGTGCCGGGCGCGGAGGAGGCTGCTCCCGACGTCCAGCTGGGCGGCGACTGCATCGCGCAGCCCGACGGCTCGGTCTTCTGCTCGTGACGATCCTCCGGCTCGAGGGGATCCGCAAGGTCGTCCCGCTGCCCGACGCGCCGCCGCTGACGATCCTCGACGGAGTCGATCTCGAGGTGGGCGAGGGCGACCACGTCTCGGTCGTGGGCCGCAGCGGTTCCGGCAAGTCGACGCTGCTCAACATCCTCGGACTCATCGACGAGCCCACCGAGGGGCGGATGCTGCTCGAGGGCGCTCCCACCGAGACCCTGTCCTCGCGGGCCCGCGCGCGCATCCGCGGCGGCAGCATCGGCTTCATCTTCCAGCAGTTCAACCTGCTGGAGGGGCGGACCGCCCGCGAGAACGTGATGACGCCGCTGCTCTACGCGACCGGATCGGAGTTCTGGCGCCGCCGCGACCTCGCGGCCGAGATGCTGGAGCGGGTCGGCCTCGGGCACCGCGTGGACTCGATGCCCGGGCGCATGTCCGGCGGCGAGCAGCAGCGGATCGCGATCGCCCGCGCCCTGGTGCGCCGACCGCGGCTGATCCTCGCCGACGAGCCGACGGGCGCCCTCGACACCGACACCGGCGAGAGCGTGATGGGCCTGCTCGACGAGATCGCCCGCGAGTCCGGCTCCGCGCTGGTCACCATCACCCACGACCCGGCCATCGCGGCGCGGGCCGAGCGCCACTACCGGCTCGACCACGGCCGCCTGGGCTCGACCGCGGATGCGGGCCCCGTCGCCGAGGCGGCGGTCCTCTGATGCGCGCGCTCGTCGGGATCGCCGGCGCGATCGTCGAGGCGTGGACCGAGCTGCGGATCCACCGCGGACGCGTGCTCCTCTCGCTGATCGGAGTCGCGGTGGCCGTCGCCGCCCTGACCGCGGTCGTCGCGGCCGGCGGCATCGCCCGCCAGGCCAGCATCGAGCAGGCCGAGCGCTCCAGCGGGCGCCCGGCGAGCCTCTTCCTCTCCGCCTACCCCTCCGGTACCGGCACCTCCGAGGTGGATGCCGACGCACTCCAGGCCGCGTGGACCGGTGCGCTCGAGCGGTACTCCATCACCTACGCGAGCCGCTCGACCTACGGCAGCGCGCGCGTCCAGTTCGCCGACGGCGCCGTCGACGTCGCGGTGCAGGCGGTCGACCAGCCCTTCGCCGAGATGCACCGGCTGAAGATCGTGGACGGCTCCTGGTTCACCGCCCGCGACTCCCAGCGCCTCGCTCCCGCCCTCGTCGTCAACGAGCGCTTCTGGGAGCGGATCGGGAGCCCGGATCTGCGCACCCACCCGGTGGTCACCCTGCTCGGCTCCGAGCGCGACGTCACGGGCGTGGTGGTCGGCGTGACTCCCTCCTCGCAGTTCGAGACGGATCCGTCGATGATGATGCTCGCGGACGCCTACCCGGCGGTCGCCCGCGACGCCGACCCGCAGTACGGCGGGCAGGGCGTGCCGAACTACGAGATGTGGGTGCCGCTCGACCTGGCCGAGCCCCTCGCCGCGGCGGTGGAGCGCGACGTGGCCGGCGCCCTGGGATCCGACTTCGAGGTGTCGGTCGACCGGCAGGACTACCTGGTCTACGACTCCGACCCCTTCGGCGTGCTGACCTGGGTGATCGGCGGCGTGGCGGGCCTGGTGCTGGCGCTCGGCGCGCTCGGACTGCTCAACATCGCCCTGGTCACCGTCCGGCAGCGGATCCGCGAGATCGGCATCCGACGCAGCTTCGGCGCCTCCTCCGGCCGCATCTTCTTCTCGATCATGATGGAGAGCGTCGTGGCGACCGTCGTCGCGGGAGTGGTCGGCGTGACGGTCGCGGTCATCCTCGTCACCAACCCGTGGACGGTGGCCTTCGTGCAGGACAACGGGATCGCCGACATCCCGCCTTTCCCGGCCGAGGCGGCGCTGCTCGGGCTCGGGGCGGCGACCCTCGTCGGCGCGCTCGCGGGCCTGGTGCCGGCGATCGTCGCCGTGCGGGTGAAGGTGATCGACGCGATCCGCTACTGAGGCCCGCCGAGGGTGACGACGAGCTCGTCGCCCTCGAGCGCGGCGCGCGCGTCGGAGTAGTGCGCGATCCGGGGCAGCCCCCGGGTGCTCGCACTCTCGTGGCTCCCGACGACGATCACGCGCATGCCCGCGTCCAGACCCGCCCGGATGCCGGCCTCGGCGTCCTCGAACACCAGCGCTTCCTCGGGGGAGACGCCGAGCAGGGCCGCGGCGGCGAGGTAGCCGTCGGGAGCGGGCTTGCCGTTCGCGACGTCGTGCGCGGTGACGACGGTGTCGGGGGAGGGGACGCCCGCCGCAGCCAGACGTGCGGCCGCCAGCGCCGGGCTCGCGGACGTGACCAGGGCGACGCGCTCGCGGGGGAGTGAGGCGAGGAACGCCGTCGCGCCGGGGATCTCGACGGTGCCCTCGGTGTGCTCGAGCTCGTACGCGTCGAGCTCCGCGACGATCGCGTCGACGTCGCTGCCGGCCGGAGCGAAGCGGCGGACGCTGTCGGCGGCGCGGACACCGTGAACGGCGCCGAGCACCGCGTCGTGGTCGAGAGCGAAGCGCTCGGCGAAGGCACCCCAGATGGTCTCCACGACGGCCGTCGAGTCGACGAGCGTCCCGTCCATGTCGAAGAGGGCGGCGCGGGCTCGGAGGAGGTGGGGCATGCGTCCATCCTGGCGGTCGGCGGCCTCCGGTGCCTGCCGGTGCGGACAGCGCTCGGACAGCGCGCGATCAGCCCGCCCTCAGGCCACGCATCGTGTCGCGGCGCTACGGTGGTCCGAGATCGCGGGCAGACGCCCGGAGGGGAGTGGAGGACGCCATGACGGATGACAACGGAACCGGCACGGACCAGGGCGCGAGCACGGGCGGCGAGGCCTCCGGACCCCGCGCCGGGTGGTACCCGGACCCGGCGGGCTCGTCCCGTCAGCGCTGGTGGGACGGGACCGGCTGGACGGAGTCGCTCCGCGACGCGCCGGCGGCCACTCCCACCGCCCCGGCCGGGAGCGGGTCGGCGCAGGCCGCCGTGACTCTCGTTCCGCCGACCGCACCGACTCCGCCCGCGCCGCCCGCCGAGCGTCCCGCCTACGGGGAGACGTCGAGCGGAGCGGCGACGAGCTACGGGCAGTCGGCCTCGGGTCGGTATCCGCAGCAGCCGTCGTCCGCCGACCCGCAGCAGAGCTACGGCCAGCAGGGCTACGGGCAGCAGGGCTACGGGCAGGGCTACGGCCAGCAGGGCGCCGGCCAGCAGCAGCCGCAGCAGCCGCAGCAGGGCTACGGCCAGCAGGCTCCCCAGCAGTACGGCCAGCAGCAGCAGCAGCCCTACAACCAGCAGCAGCCGCAGTACCCGGCCTACTCCACGGCTCCCGGAGCACCCGTGCAGCAGCGCGACACGAGCATCGTCACGTCCACCCCGTGGATCTGGGTGGTGGTCCTCCTGCCGCTGCTCTCGGCGCTGTCGATCTTCCTCCTCCCGCCGAGCGCGATCGTCGACTCGTCGATGGCCTCGACCTACGGGCCGAGCTCCTCGATGGGGATGTCGACGGCCTACCTCGTCGGCCTCGGCGTGCTCCAGGTCGTCGGCTTCCTGATCTACGCGGCGGAGGTCGTCTTCGCCTTCCTCGACTGGCGCCAGCTGAAGCGAGCCGGCCTGCAGCGTCCGTTCCACTGGGCGTGGGCCTTCCTCGCCGCTCCCTACGTCTACGTGATCGGCCGAAGCGTGGTCGTGAAGCGCGTGACCGGCGGCGGCCTCCTCCCGCTCTGGGTCTTCCTCGGCGTCGTGGTCGTGTCGTTCCTCATCGCGATCGGCTGGACGGTGTCGCTGTTCTCCCAGATGACGCAGGCCTTCGCTCCCGCGGGCTTCTGAACCCGTGCGCGCCGCCGATCTCGTCCTGACCGGCGGCGCCGTCTTCACCGCCGACGCCGTGCGCTCCCGAGCGCACGGCGTCGCTGTCGTCGGAGGGCGGATCGTCGCGGTCGGCGCCGACGCCTCCGACCTGATCGGGCCGCGCACCGAGGTGGTCGACCTCGAGGGCCGGATGCTCGTCCCCGGCTTCCAGGACGCCCACGTGCACCCGGTCTGGGGCGGCGCCGCGCTGCTGCGCTGCTGGCTCGGAGCGGGAGGGTCGCCCGCCGAGCACCTGGCGACGGTCGCCGGGTACGCGGCTCGGGAGAGCGGAGCGGAGTGGATCCTCGGCGGCGGCTGGAACCTGCCCGACTTCCCCGGAGGCACCCCGACCGCCCGCGAGCTCGACACGGTCGTCCCTGACCGGCCCGCCTTCCTCACCAACGCCGACGGGCACGGCGCCTGGGTCAACTCCGCCGCACTGCGCCTCGCGGGGATCGACCGCACGACGCCGGACCCCGCTGACGGCCGCATCGAGCGCCTGGCCGACGGCACCCCCTCCGGCACCCTGCACGAGGGGGCGATGGACGCGGTCCGCCGCCACCTCCCGCCCGCGAGCGCGGACGAGCTCCACCGCGCGCTACTCCTCGGGCAGGAGACCCTGCACTCGTTCGGAGTGACGGCGTGGCAGGACGCGATCATCGGCTCCTACGGCGATGTGGGCGACCCCGGTCCGGTGTACCGCCGCGCGGCGCTGAACGGCGAGCTGACCGGGCGCGTCCGCGGTGCGCTGTGGTGGGACCGGGGCCGCGGCATCGAGCAGATCCCGGAGCTCGTCGAGCGGCGCGCGGCGCTCGCCGCCGACCGCTTCGCGCCGACGACCGTCAAGATCATGCAGGACGGGGTCGCCGAGAACTTCACGGCGGCGATGCTCGAGCCCTACCTCGACGGGCACGGCGGCCATGGTCACGGCGACGGCCTCTCGATGGTCGACCCGCGCCTCCTGAACGAGGCCGTGCCGCTCCTGGACGCGGCCGGGTTCCAGGTGCACTTCCACGCGATCGGCGATCGTGCCGTACGCGAGTGCCTGGACGCGGTCGAGCGGGCGATCCAGGCGAACGGGCGCCGCGGCAACCGCCACCACCTCGCCCACCTGCAGGTCGTGCATCCGGACGACCTGCCGCGCTTCCGTGCGCTCGACGTCGCGGCCAACCTGCAGATGCTGTGGGCCTCGCTGGAGCCGCAGATGGTGGAGTTGACGCTGCCGTTCCTCGGTGAGCGGCGCGGCTCGTGGCAGTACCCGTTCGGCGACCTGCTCCGCTCGGGCGCGGTGCTCGCCGCGGGGAGCGACTGGCCGGTGTCGACGCCCGACCCGCTCGCCGCGATCCACGTCGCGGTGAACCGGCTCTCGGCGCCCTCCGAGCGCGAGCCGGGGTGGAGCGAGGAGGTGTTCCTCCCGGAGCAGCGCCTCGACCTCGCCACCGCCCTCTCCGCCTCCACGGCCGGCTCGGCGTGGGTGAACGGCCTGGAGGGCGAGTCGGGCTCGATCGCCGTGGGACTCGCGGCGGACTTCGCCCTGCTGGACCGGGACCCCTTCGCCGGCGACCCCCGGGCGATCGGGGACACCCGGGTGCTGGGCACCTGGATCGGCGGCGAGCGCGTCCACACCGCAGCGGACGCGCCCGCCTGATCCGGGTCGTTCAGGAGGCGGCGCTCAGCAGGTGATCGCTCCGCCGATGATCCCCGCGAGCAGCCCGCCGGTCGCGGAGGCGATCGCGCCGGGACCGGAGATCGCGCCGATCACCCCGCCGGTCGCGGCACCGCTGACGCCGCTCCCGGCGACGCAGTGGCCCCACTCGGGCGAGCTCCAGTCGCTGTTCAGGTGCAGGCCGCCCACCGCCGAGCGGGACGCCGAGTCCGGGGCGAAGTGGAAGGTGAGCGTGTCGGAGTCGTCGATCGACCAGTGGCCCGACACGGTGCGGCCGCGTCCGACGTCGATCCTCTCCGGGAGTGCGTCGGACGTCTCGGCGCCGTCCGTGAAGCCGACCCCGCCGCCCGCCAGCTCGACGATCCGCGTGTCGTCGGTGACGTCGAAGGTCACCGTCGACGCCGATCCGCCCCGTGCCTCGAGGTGCACCCGGCTGCTCGTCTCCTGCCTCGCCGGCTCGGCGTGCGCGGCCTGCTCTGTGAACAGCGGCACCGCCAGCAGAGCGGCCGCCGCCGCGACCAGTGCCGTGCTCGTCCTCTGTCGTTCCATCGTCGTTCCCTCCCTCGGATTCCGATCCAGGAGGGAGGGCTCAGCGCCGCCGGTCGACGAGGGCGAGGACGACGGACGCCACCGCTGCCGCGACGGCGGCGGTGACCACGACGTCCCACGGATCCTCGGCGCCCACCGCGGTCGCGACGAGGTGCCCGGCCAGGACGCCGACGAACAGTGCCGGCAGCATCAGCCAGATGCGCCGTCTCCGTCGTGCCGCCGTACCGGCCTGTTCCCTGTCGCTCATGCTCGCCCTCCTGGATTCACCATACAGGTATGGAGTACCAGGCGGTCGCGACGCGCGTCGAGGAGATGGCGCGATCCGTCAGGCCTCGCTGCGCTGGATGAGGCGGGAGAGGACGATCGCGGAGCGCGTGTGGTCGACGTTGGGCGCGATGCGGACCTTCTCGAGGGCGAGCTCGAGGCTGGGGATGTCGCGCGAGCGGATGTGGACGATCGCGTCGGCGGAGCCGGTGACCGTGCCCGCGTCGACGACCTCGGGGACCGCGGAGAGGATGCGGCGGAGCTCGTCCGGAGCGACGGTGCCGCGGCAGAAGAGCTCGACGTAGGCCTCGGTGGCCATGCCGTCGACCGCGGGGTCGACCTTGATCGTGAAGCCGCGGATCACGCCGTCGGCCACGAGTCGGTCGACGCGGCGCTTCACCGCGGAGGCGGAGAGCCCGACCACGCCGCCGATGTCGCCGTAGCCCGCGCGGGAGTTCTGGCGCAGCAGATCGAGGATCTTCCGATCGATGTTGTCCATGCTCCGAGGATAGGCGCGGCCGGAGCGGCGCCTGGACGGCAGCAGAGTGCCACTGGAGATTCGTGACGCCCGGCTATATAGTTGCTCTCGGTCAATAGTTGATCGCAGTCAACTAGAACCGCCGCCGTGCTGAAGAGGAGCCCATGTCATACCCCGAACACCGCGCCGCATCGCGCGGAACCACCGCGCCGCACGCCCCCGCCGGGCCGGACGGCGCCATGTCGCACCGCCAGGTGCTCGAATCGCTCAGCGGCCTGCTGCTGGGCATGTTCGTCTCGATCCTCGCGGGCACGGTCGTGTCGACCTCGCTGCCCCGGATCATCTCCGACCTCAAGGGCGACCAGAACGCCTACACCTGGGTCGTCACCGCGACCCTGCTCGCGACCACGGTCTCCACCCCGCTCTGGGGCAAGTTCGCCGACCTGTTCAACCGCAAGCTGCTGATCCAGCTCGCCCTCGGGCTGTTCGTCATCGGCTCCGCCCTGGCCGGCTTCTCGCAGGACACGAACATGCTGATCGTCTTCCGCGTGTTCCAGGGCCTGGGCGCCGGCGGACTCGCCGCGCTGAGCCAGATCATCATGGCCGACATCATCAGCCCCCGTGAGCGCGGCAAGTACGCCGGCCTCTTCGGCGGCGTGATGGCGATCGGCACCGTCGGCGGCCCGCTCCTGGGCGGCGTCGTGACCGACGCGTTCGGCTGGCGCTGGAACTTCTTCATCGCGATGCCCGTCGCGATCGTCGCGATCGTCCTCCTCCAGATGACCCTCCGCCTCCCCGCGCACCCGAAGCGCAAGGTGCGGATCGACTACCTCGGCGCCGTGCTCATCGCGGGCGGCGTCTCGCTCCTGCTGATCTGGGTCTCCCTCGCCGGCAAGAACTTCGACTGGGCCTCGTGGGAGACCGCGGTCATGGTCGGCGGTGCCGTCGTGCTGCTGATCGCCGCCGTGATCACCGAGCTCACCGTGGCCGAGCCGATCATCCCGATGGGGATGTTCAAGAACCGCACCTTCAGCCTCGCCGTCGTGGCGAGCATCTCGGTCGGCGTCTCGATGTTCGGCGTCGCCGTCTTCCTCGCGCAGTACATGCAGCTGGCCCGCGGAGCCACGCCGACCCAGTCGGGCCTGCTCACCATCCCGATGATGGCCGGCCTGCTGATCGCGTCGACGATCTTCGGCGGGATCATCTCCCGCACCGGCAAGTGGAAGGCGATCATGATCAGCGGCGGCGTGCTCGCCGTGATCGGAACCTCCCTCCTCAGCACCCTCCGCTACGACACGGACCTGGTCCTCGTCGGGATCTACATGGCCGTCCTCGGCGCCGGCCTGGGCATGCTGATGCAGAACCTCGTCCTGGTGGTGCAGAACTCGATCGAGGTGAAGAACCTCGGCGTCGCGACCAGCGCGGTCACGTTCTTCCGCAGCCTCGGCGGCACCGTCGGAGTCTCGGTCCTGGGCTCGATGCTCGGCACCGTGATCGCCGACCGCATCAAGACCGGCATCGCGGGTCTCGCTCCCGCCGACCAGGCTCTCGCCGCGCAGGCGCTGGGCAGCGGCACGATCCCGCAGCCGGCGACCCTGCCCGACGCCGTGCGCGTCGTGGTCGAGAGCGCCTACGGGATCGGCGTGGGCGACGTGTTCCTCTACAGCATCCCGCTCGCCGTGGTCACGCTGATCGCCGTCGTCCTCCTGCCCAACGTGAGCCTCGGCTCGAAGAACGCGGTGCAGCTCAAGGCGGAGCCGACCACTCCGCTGCAGGCCGCGGAGGACGCCCTCATCGCCGCCTCGGACGGCCAGGCGGCGCTCCGCCCCGTCGGCCAGGCCCGGCGGACGGACGACGCGACGCACGCCCGGGAGGGTCGCGAGGCCACTCCCGCCGGACACGGCCGCCACGCCGACGAGGAGCGGCAGGAGGAGCCGGTCGGGCACGCCCGGCACGCTGCTCCCACCGGCTCGGTCGACGTGATCGAGCGCTCCTGATGCCCGCCGCCGCGCCCTCGGCCGAGGCGCTGCACGAGGTCGAGGAGCAGATCACCGTGCTCGCCGTCCAGGTGCGCCTCGCCGTCCGGGACGCGGCGGCGTCGATCGACCCGGCGCTGCCGCCCTTCGGACTGCGGCTGCTGCGGATCCTCGAGCGCTGCGGTCCGGTCCACTCCGGCGCCGCGGCGGAGCGGCTCGGGGTCGACCGCAGCGCGATCAGCCGCCAGGCCCGCCAGCTCGCCGAGCTGGGCCTGGTCGAGATGACCTCCGATCCCGCCGACGGCCGAGCGCGGTTCCTCTCGCTCAGCTCGGCCGGATGCGAGCGGATGCGCGACCTCGGCGGCCGTCAGCGGCAGCGGATGCAGGAGGCGCTGAGCGCCTGGCCCGAGGAGGACCTGCGCGCGTTCGCGGGATATCTGGAGCGGCTGACCGCGGCGGAGTGAGCCGCGTGATCTGAACGAGTGGCGCGGACCGATGCGGTCCGCGCCACTTCTGCGTGCCGCCGGACGCGGCGCGGGCGCGCTGACCGCGCGCCGTCTCGCGCCACCCGGTGCCGACGCCGTCGTGGTCGTTCTACATTTCCTGAGATGTTCTCACTCAGGAGGCGATGACCCTGTTCTCTTTCGACCATGCAGCAGCGGCGGAGCTGGTCCGCGCCTCGGACGAGGCGGCGGAGGCGCTCGCCTCCGAGGGGCTGCTGAGGTCCGTCGCTGCCGAGTACGCGCTGGGCGAGTTCCGCGGCGCGTACGCCGAGCGGTTCCGCCGGGTCTGCGTCTGCGACAGGGAGAACCGCGGTCGGCTGAGCGCCGAGCTGCACGAGCTCGCCGACACGGTGCGGCTCGTGGCACGGAAGGCCGAGGAGGAGCGTCGGCGCCGGGAGGAGTACGCGGCCTGGGAGCGGCGGGCGGACGAGCGCGAGCAGCAGCGCCGCCTCGATCCGGTCGCGGCCCTCGCGGCGGGAGTCGACGAGGTCGTCGACCGGCCGCCGTCCGATCGGCCGGTCGTGCCTCCGCCGATCCGTGCGCTGTTCTCCCCCCGGTCGGTGCCCCGCACGTCCCCGGGCGGCCCCGCCGCGGGAGGCATGACCTCCGCCGACCCCGAGCGCCTCGACGTCTTCGTCTCGCAGACCCGGCAGGCGGACGAGGCGATGCGCTCCCGGCTCCAGGATCTGATGGCCGCCTGGGGAGCCTTCGGCAACCGCTGCTCGTGGGCGCCGGTCGAGTCCTTCTCGGTGCTCCGGGGCTTCCGCGAGCTGCTGTCGATCGGTGCGGCCGACGCGACCTGGGTCGAGCAGATCTCCCTGGCCTTCACCGCCGCCGGGGGAGCGGCGCTCTCCATTCCCGTCCTCGACGCCGTCGGCACCCTGGCGCGGCCCCGGGGCGGCCGGAGCCTGCTCGACTCCCTCGCGGCGCTCTCGTCCGACGATCTCGCGACACTCCTGGCGGCGTCGCCCGACCTCGCGGCGCGCCTCGGGCGACTGGCTCCGACCCTCGTGAACGACTGGTGGCGGAGCCTCGACTCCACGGACGGCGCGCGCTTCTCGCCGCAGCAGGAGGCGCTGGTCGCCGGTCTGCCCGGGGTGATCGGGAATCTGGAGGGGGTGCCCTACCGCGCCCGGGCGAGGGCGAACGAGAGGGCGCTGAGGGCGCGGATCGCGGCGCTGAGGAGCGAGGCGGCGGGCCTGCGCGGGAAGGCGGGCGACGGGGAGCGACTCGCGGCGGTGGAGTCGCAGCTGGTGGCGCTGAGGGACGTGCGGGCATCGCTCCGGCGCGGTCTCGGTCAGGACCCGCGCTTCCTCATCTCCCTGACCGCCGACGAGCCTCCGCTCGCCGCCGTCTCGATCGGCGATCCCGACACCGCCACGAACGTCACCTACGCCGTCCCCGGGATGGGACAGACGACGGAGAGCATGACCCGATGGGCGAAGGCGTCGCAGAATCTGCAGTCGCTCCTCCCGCCCGGCAGCGCCGTCGTCTCCTGGATCGGCTACGAGACCCCGCCGATGGCGCGGCTCGGCGGGAACGGCATGGACGTCCTCACCTCGAACCAGGCGGTCGCCGGCGGCGCCGCACTCGCCTCGGCTGTCCAGGGGCTCTCCGCGGTCCGGGGCGACGACCTGCCGAAGCCGAACGTCGTCGCCCACTCCTACGGCAGCACCGTCATGGCCGTCGCCGCCTCGCGCTCGGACGTCGAGCTCGGGGTCGTCGTGACGCTGGGCTCGGCCGGCCTCCCGGACAGCGTCGACGAGGCGAGCGACCTGCACGCGGAATCCGTCTTCGCGGGGCAGGCGCGGGACAAGTACCTCGGCGAGACCGAGAGCGGCGACGAGGCCGCGTGGATGGGCCGCGCCTTCAGCTGGAACCACCACACGGATCCCGCTGACGAGGACTTCGGCGCGCGCGTCTTCGGTGTGGAGACCGGAGGCGACGCCGGGAGGATCGTGACGGATCACGCTGCGCTGAAGAGCGACGACGGCGATCTCGCGGGGTATCTCGACCCGAACACCGAGTCCCTGCAGAACGCGGCGTGGGCCGTCTCCCGGCGACTCGACCTGCTGACCGAGAACCGGCCGCTCGGACCGACCGCCTTCCAGAAGGCGGTCGTGGGAGCCTCCCATGGCGGGTAGAGGCTCTCCTCAGCGGACGGGCGTCGCGCTGACCGTCGCCGCTCTGCTCGTGATGTCGATGACCGCTTGTGCAACGGAGAAGGAGGCGAGACCGGTGAGCACGATGAGTCCTCGGGAGGGTCGGGATCGGGTGGTGGAGTTCGTGCGGGACTCCGCGGGGCGGCTCGATGTGGAGGGGTGGTGGCCGCGGAGCGGCGCGGCCAGGCCCGATGTGTGCGGCCCCGGCGACCGGGTGAGCGGTGCGAGCTACAGCTACGCCTGGTGGGCCCCGGCGGGCACCGATGTCGAGGGGGATGCGCGGAAGGTCGCGGACTACTGGGAGTCGCTGGGGATGACGGTGAGAGTGACCGATTCGACTCCGCGCCCGACGGTCTACGGGCAGGGCGGACCGGTGCTGCGGGCGAGCTTCGTCACCGGCGCTGTCGAGGAGATGTACATGATCGGGGCGGAGATGCCGTGCGCGCCCGGCGATTTCGAATCACTCCTCCTCGAGGACGAGGCTCAGCGCGCGGCGGGTGCGGTCCTTCCGGGTGATGAAGGCGTCGTCCCGAAGCCGGATCCGTGGGACCTCCCACTCCCCTCCGATCCGTCGGGTTCCGGCTCGGAGGGATGAGCCGCCCCGTCCACCGCGTCCGGATCGGAGATGCCGACGTCGCTTCCGTTGCCGGGGGAGGGGTCGGCCTCAGCGCGGTGCGCCCACCAGCTGCGCGACGTGCACGACGAAGGCGCGGCGGCGGTCGCGCGTCTCCTCCCCGCCCCGGGAGGCGAAGGGGGTGAGGTGCCAGATCTCGCAGAGGCCGAGGAGGGCGATGAAGAGGTCGTCGGCGGACCAGCTCGCGTCGACGACGCCGGTGCGCTGCCACTCGAGGACCCGGGCCTCGGGGGCGGGGACCCCGCCGAGCTGCTCGCCGGCCTCCTCCCAGACGCCGGCTCCCTCCAGGCGCGCCCACGTGAGCAGGCGCAGGAACTCCGGGTGCTCCCACACATGGTCGAACATGCGGCCAGCGAGGTCGGGGAGGTCCGCCGCCTCGGCGAGGAGCGTCTCGTCGAGAGCGCCGAGCGCCTCGACGACGGTCGCGACGAACAGGCCGCGCTTGCCGCCGTAGTAGGCGTAGAGCCGCTCCTTGTTCAGACCCGCCGCCGCGGCCACACGGTCGACCCGGGCGCCCGCGAAGCCGTGGGCGGCGAACTCGACGGAGGCCGCGCGGAGGATCCGCTCGCGCGCGGGCAGCGCCGCATCTGATGTCGGCTCCATGGTTCACCTCCGGGCGCTCGAACGATACACTCTTCTTCGCCCAACCAACTGGTTGGGGTGGTTCGGCCCCGATGACGCGGCTCGGATCCGGACCCGCCGGTCCCGCTCCGCTCCGTGTGAAAGGCCGCCATGCCCTCCCCGTCCGCTCCCTCCTCCGCCCGCCGCTGGTGGGTGCTCGTGATCCTCGCGCTCACGCAGCTCGTCGTCGTGCTCGACGGCACCATCGTCACGATCGCGCTCCCCGCCGCACAGGCCGACCTCGGCCTCACCGACGTCGAGCGCCAGTGGGTCGTCACCGCCTACGCCCTCGCGTTCGGCGCGCTCCTGCTCCTGGGCGGCCGCATCGCCGACTACACCGGCCGCAAGCGCACCTACCTGATCGGGATGATCGGCTTCGGCGCCGCCTCCGCCTGGGGCGGCCTCGCCACCTCCGGCACCGAGCTGATCGCCGCCCGCGGGCTGCAGGGCGCCTTCGCCGCGCTGCTCGCTCCGGCCGCTCTGGCCCTCCTCACCGTCTCCTTCCCCTCCGGCCGCGAGCGGGGCACGGCCTTCGCCGTCTTCGGAGCGGTCGCCGGAGCGGGCGCCGCCGTCGGCCTCGTGCTGGGCGGGCTGCTCACCGAGTTCGCCGACTGGCGCTGGTGCCTCCTCGTCAACGTCCCCGTCGTCGTGGTCGGCGCGATCGCCGGCCAGCTGCTCGTCACCGAGAGCCGCGCGGAGGGGCGCAACCGCTTCGACGTCGCCGGGACGATCACCGTCGCGCTCGGGCTCGCGAGCGTCGTCTACGGCTTCACCCTCGCCGAGCAGGGCTGGCTCCGCGTCGACACCCTCGGCTTCCTCCTCGTCGGCGTGCTGCTGCTGGCCCTCTTCGTGCGGATCCAGGCCCGCTCCGACCACCCGTCGCTGCCGCTGCGCATCGTCGCCGACCGCGTCCGCGGCGGAGCCTTCCTGGTCCAGGCGATCGTCGGCAGCGTGATGATCGGCTCCACCCTCTACCTGACCCTGCACCTGCAGCTGGTCCTGGGCCTGCCGCCGCTCGAGGCGGGCCTGGCCAATCTGCCGATGACGGTGACGATCATGATCGTCGCCGGAGTCGCCGCCAAGCTGCTGCCGCGCATCGGCCCGCGCGTGCTGATGATCGTCGGCCCGCTGATCGCGGCGGCCGGGCTCCTCTACCTGAGCCGCATCACCCCCGACGGCGGCTACCTCCTCGAGGTGCTGCCCGCGCTGATCCTCCTGGGCGTCGGCATGGCGATGGTCTTCGTGCCGCTGCAGAATCTCGCGCTCACCGGAGTCGCGGCCCACGACGCCGGTGCCGCCGGAGCGACCGCCAACGCCGCCATGCAGATCGGCGGCTCGATCGGGCTGTCGATCTTCACGACCCTCTACGCGGGAGTCGCGGGTGAGCAGCAGTCGCCGGTCGCCTTCGTCGACGGCTACTCCGCGGTCTTCGTCGCGGCCGCGATCGGGCTGGTCGTGGCCTCCGTCGTCGCCGTCGCGATGATCCGGGTGAAGAAGGAGGAGTTCCTCGCTCAGGCTCCGAAGGAGGCCGTCGCCCACCTGGGCTGATCCCGGCCTAGGCTCGGAAGCGCTATGCAGCCACTGACCGAGACCGAGATTCGCGAGTCCTTCGTCAACGCCTCCCGCAAGGAGGTCGCCGATCTCGCGCTGCCGAAGGACTTCGACGCGCTCGACTGGTCGGTCATCGACCATCTCGGCTGGCGCGACCGGAGGATGGGCCGCCGCGCCTACGTCGTCGTGCCGCTGGAGGAGCGCCTCGTCGGGGTCCTGCTCACCCAGGCCGACGCCCTGCCGCGCTCGCGGGCGCAGTGCTCGTGGTGCCGCGACGTGCAGCTCCCGAACGACGTCGTCTTCTTCGGGGCGCGGAAGGCCGGAGCGGCCGGGCGGGCGGGGGACTCGCTCGGCACGCTCGTCTGCTCCCGCTTCGAGTGCTCGATGAATGTGCGGCGGCGCCCGTCGGTGGCCTACATCGGGTTCGACCTCGAGGCGGCGCGAGCGCAGCGGATCGCGACTCTGCGGGCGCGCACCGAGGGCTTCGCGCGCGAGGTGCTCGGCGAGGCGTGACCGCGCTCAGCGGCGCGTGGACGCGCGCACGTGCATCCGCTCGCCCTGGCGGCCGAAGAGGCTGAGGAACTCGACCTGCTGCTCGTCGGCGCGGCCGAACCAGTGCGGCACCCGGGTGTCGAACTCGGCGGCCTCGCCGGCCGGCAGCACCAGATCGTGCTCGCCGAGCCGCAGGCGGAGCCGCCCGCTCAGCACGTAGAGCCACTCGAAGCCCTCGTGCGCGCGCTGCTCCGCCGGCTCCGTCACCGGCCCGGCCGGGAGCGTGTGCTTGAACGCCTGGAGCGCGCCCGCGTCGCGGCTGAGCGGCTGGATGAGCATGCCGTTCCGGCGCACCGGCCGGCCGTGCACGCGGGGATCCTCCGGCGCGGCGCCGACGAGCTCGTCGAGCGGCGCCCCGAGGGCGCGGGCGATCGGGAGGAGCAGCTCCAGCGTCGCGCGGCGGCCTCCGCTCTCGAGGCGCGAGAGGGTGCTCGCCGAGATGCCGGTCTCGGCCGCGAGGGACGCGAGCGTGCGGTCGCGGCGGGTGCGCAGGCGCCGGAGCCGTGGTCCGACGGCGGCGACGATCTCGTCGTCGGAGGGGGCGGGCGGGGTCTCGGGCACGACGCCATCCTGGCACGGGCGGTCGCGCCGCATGCCGGAACGGCACGGATCCTCGCGGCCCGCCCCGGGGCGGCGGAGCATCGACCCATGACCTCCACCGACGCCCCCACCGGCCCGTCCGTCCCTGCCCCCGCCGACGTCCTGATCCTCGGCGCCTCCTTCGCAGGCCTCGCCGCCGCCACCGCCCTCGGCCGCAGTCTCCGCGACGTCCTCGTCGTCGACGGCGGACCTCCGCGCAACGCACCCTCGCCCGGTGCCCACAACGTGCTGACCCGCGACGGCGTCCCGCCCACGGAGCTGGTGCGCCTGGCGCGCGCCGAGGCCGAGGGCTACGGAGCCCGGGTGGTCGAGGGCGAGGCGGTCCGCGCCTCCGCGGGTGCCGAGGGCGTGACCGCGACCCTCGCCGACGGCACGGTCCTCCGCGCGCGCCGCCTCCTGCTCGCGACCGGCGTCCGCGACCTGCTGCCGGAGATCCCCGGGCTCGGCGCCCGCTGGGGACGGGACGTCCTGCACTGCCCCTACTGCCACGGCTTCGAGGTACGCGGCCGGCGGATCGGCGTGCTCGGCAGCTCGTTCGCCGGGCACCAGGCGCAGATGTTCCGTCAGCTCAGCGACCGGACGTCGATCCTGCTCCACGGCGCACCCGCGCCCGCCGGCGACGAGGCGGCGGCGCTGGCCGCCCGCGGGATCGCTCTCGTGCCGGGTCGCGTCGAGAAGGTCCTCGTCGAGGACGACCGCCTGGTCGGCGTGCTGATCGACGGTCGGCGGCACGAGCTCGACGCGCTCGTCGTCGGCCCGCGGGTCGAGGGGCGGCTCCCCGAGGGGCTCGGCCTCGAGCTCGCCGACCACCCGTCGGGAGTCGCGCGGCACCTCGCCGTCGATCCGATGGGCCGGACCGGCGTCGCCGGGGTCTTCGCCGCGGGCTCGCTGGTCGAGCCGATGGCGCAGGTCGTCGCCTCGTCCGCCGACGGGCTGCGCGTGGGCGCGGCGATCAACCACGACCTGATCGAGGAGGAGATCGCCGCAGCGCTGCGGGCCGCCTGACGTGCGCTCAGCGGCGGCGGTACTCCAGCTCCGGGCGGCCGGGGGAGCCGTAGCGGGGCGCGCGGTCCGCGACTCCGGAGTCGGCGAGGTGCTCGAGGTAGCGGCGGGCCGTCACCCGCGAGATGTCGAGGCGGGTGGCGAGCTCGGCCGCCGAGAGGCCGACGGGGCCCAGCAGCGCGGTGACGGCCTCGAGGGTCTGCGCCGAGAGCCCCTTGGCCAGACCCGGGGCGTTGGAGGTGCGGAGCGCCGCGAAGGCCCCGTCCACCTCGTGCTGGCTGGCGACGTCGGCGCCGTGCATCCGCTCGCGGTACGACCGGTAGCTGGCGAGCTTGGCGGCGAACGCGCTGAAGACGAACGGCTTGATCAGGTACTGCACGATGCCGGCGGCGACGGAGGCGCGCACGTTCGCGGCGTCGCGGACGGCGGTGATCGCGATGACGTCGACGTCCAGGCCCGCCGCCCGGACGGCCCGGCAGAGGTCGAGGCCGCCCATGTCCGGCAGGTTCATGTCGAGCAGGATCAGCGCGATGCCCGGGTCCGCGCGCAGGGCCCGGATCGCCTCCGCCCCGCTGCCGGCGACCGCGGCCACCTCGAAGCCGTCGACCCGCCGGACGTAGTCGGCGTGGGCGCTCGCGGTCAGCGGCTCGTCCTCGACGACGAGCACCCGGATCACGACGCCACCCGCGCGGGCAGCGGCAGCTGCACCGTGAACACCGCGCCGACGTGGCGCGAGACCTCGATCGAGCCGCCGAGGCGCTCCACCACCTGCTGCACCAGCGCCAGGCCGATGCCGCGGCCGAAGCCGTCCGACTCCTTCGTCGAGTAGCCGCGCGCGAAGACGTCGGCGGCGCTCGCGACTCCGGGGCCGCTGTCCGACACCTGCACCACCAGCTCGCCCTCCGCGAGGCCGAGGTAGACCTCCACCCACGGCTCGCGGTCCGGAGCGGAGGAGGCGGCCGCGTCGAGGGCGTTGTCGATCAGATTGCCGAGCACCGTCACGAGGTCCCCGGGCTCCAGCCCCTGCGTGCCGGGCTCGAGGTGCGTCTCGAAGTGCAGCTCGACGCCGCGCTCGCGGGCCTGCGCGGCCTTGCCCAGCAGCAGGGCGGCGATCACCGGCTCCTGCACGGAGCCGAGGACCCGGTCGGCCAGGCGCTGGCTGAGGTTCAGCTCGCCGGCGGCGAACGCGAGCGCCTCGTCGGGGCGGCCGAGCTCGATCAGCGACGCGATGGTGTGCAGGCGGTTCGAGAACTCGTGGGTCTGCGAGCGCAGCGCGTCCGAGAGGGTGCGCAGCGACTCCAGCTCGCCGCTCACCCGCTGCAGCTCGGTGCGGTCCCGGAGCGTGACGACCGTGCCGAGGGGGCGGGCTCCGGGGGAGGCGGCGGGCCGCTCGTTCACCACGAGGATCCGCTCGCGGGCCACGACCAGGCGGTCCGAGACGGGCTCGTCGTCCTGCAGCAGCTCGCGCAGGGCGCCGGGGAGGTCGAGCTCGGCGACCGGTACCGGCGTCCGCACGCCCTCGAGCCCGAGCAGCTCCAGCGCGTGGTCGTTGGCGAGCACCAGCCGGCCGCGGTCGTCGACCAGCAGCAGCCCCTCCCGCACCGAGTGCAGGACGGACTCGTAGTAGGCGAATACCTGGCTCATCTGCTCCGGGCCCCGCCCGCCCGTCACCCGCCGCAGGTAGCGGGCGAGGAGCCAGGAGCCGAGCGCGCCGAGCGCGACCGCACCGAGCGCGCCCCACGCGACGACCTGCACGCGGGCGGCGAAGGAGGCGTCCACGGCCGAGAGCGTGACGCCCGCCGACACGAGCGCGACGACCGCGCCGTCGGCGTCCTCGATCGGTGCGACGGCGCGGACGGAGGGTCCGAGCGTGCCGGTGTACGTCTCGGTGAAGGTCCGCCCCTCCAGCGCGGGCTCGATCGTGCCCTGGAACGGCAGGCCGATCCGGTCGCGGTCGCGGTGGGTGTACCGGGTGCGGTCGGGGGCCATGATCGTGAGGAAGTCGACGCCGGTGTCCCGCATGACCTCCTCGGCGTACGGCTGCAGGCTCGCGGAGGGATCCGCACCGGCCGTCGACTCGAGGACGAACGGATTGTCGGCCACCGTCCGCGCCACGACGAGGCTCCGCTGGGCGGCCTCGTCGCCCGCCCGGCTCCGCGCGTCGAGGGCCAGCACCGCGACGGCCGCCGCGGCTATCAGCAGGATGCTCAGCAGCTGCACGGCGAACAGGCGCGCGGCGATGCTGCCGCGCGGTCCGCGTGCGCTCGGCGTCCTGACCATGCCACTCCCTCGTGAGCGAGCGCTCGGGGCGCCCCGCCGTGAACAGTATGAACGCAACCGTGCCGGGCTCCGGAGGCGGGGCCACCATCGTCCTACCCCCTCACCTCGACGAAGAGAAGGACACCCCCATGGCGAAGACGCCTCAGACGCCGTCCGACCGGCTGATCCCCGCGGTCACCCCTCCGAAGACCCGGCGGCGCATCGACCGGAACCACTGGCTCTACATCGCCGTCATCATCGCCGTGGTCGCCGGCGTCGTGGTCGGACTCGTCGCTCCCGCCTTCGCGGCGACGCTCGAGCCCGTCGGCAAGGCCTTCGTCGGACTGATCAAGATGATGATCGCGCCGATCATCTTCTGCACCATCGTCATCGGCATCGGCTCCATCGCGAAGGCCGCCACGGTCGGCAAGGTCGGCGGACTCGCGCTGGGCTACTTCATCGTGATGTCGACCTTCGCCCTGGCGATCGGCCTCGTCGTCGGCAACATCCTGCACCCGGGCGAGGGCCTCGACATCTCGAGCGCCACCTACGACACCAGCGACCTCAAGGCCGAGAGCACCAGCGACTTCGTCCTCGGGATCATCCCCGTCTCGCTGTTCTCCTCGCTCGTGGACGGCAGCATCCTGCAGACCCTCTTCGTCGCGCTGCTCGTCGGCTTCGCACTGCAGAAGATGGGCGCCAAGGGCCAGCCGATCCTCGGAGCGATCAAGCAGCTCCAGGTCCTGGTCTTCCGCATCCTCTCGATGGTGCTCTGGGTCGCCCCGATCGGCGCGTTCGGCGCCATCGCCGCGGTCGTCGGCAAGACCGGCTGGGGAGCGGTCGTCGCTCTCGCCACCCTGATGATCGGCTTCTACATCACCTGCGCGATCTTCGTGGTCGTCGTCCTCGGCCTGCTGCTGCGCCTGGTGACCGGCGTCAGCATCTTCTCGCTGATGAAGTACCTGGCCCGCGAGTACCTGCTCATCGTCGGCACCTCCTCCTCGGAGGCGGCGCTGCCCCGCCTGATCGCGAAGATGGAGCACCTCGGCGTCTCCAAGCCCGTCGTCGGCATCACCGTGCCCACCGGCTACTCCTTCAACCTCGACGGCACGGCGATCTACCTCACGATGGCGTCGCTGTTCATCGCCTCGGCCACCGGAGCGCCGATGTCGATCCCGGAGCAGATCGGCCTCCTCCTCTTCATGATGATCGCCTCGAAGGGCGCCGCGGGCGTCACCGGAGCGGGCCTGGCCACGCTGGCCGGCGGCCTCCAGTCCTTCCGTCCCGACCTGGTCAACGGCGTCGGCGTGATCGTCGGCATCGACCGCTTCATGTCCGAGGCCCGCGCGGTCACCAACTTCACCGGCAACGCGGTCGCCACCCTTCTCGTGGGCACCTGGACCAAGCAGATCGACATGGTGCAGGTCCGCGAGGTGCTCGGCGGGCGCTCGCCCTTCGACGAGACCACGCTCGGAGCGGACGAGCACGAGGCCCCCGCGTCGGGGACCTCGATCACCGAGGGGATCGCCTCGATCCAGGACTCCGACGAGGCGTCGCGGATGCGCGCGGAGATCGCGGCCAAGCGCTAGCCGATCCGATCGCGAAGGCCCCGCCTCCCGGAACCGATCCGGGAGGCGGGGCCTCCGTCGTGCGCGGGTCAGTGCCTCCGCACCCCGAGCAGAGGCAGGGTCACCGAGCAGAGCGGCCCGATCAGCACCGCGAAGAGGAGGGTGCCGAGGCCGGCGTCGCCGCCGAGGGCCCAGCCGATGAGCAGCACCGTGAGCTCGACGCCCGAGCGCGCCACCCAGATCGGCAGGCCCGTGCGGGTGTGCAGGCCCAGCATCAGTCCGTCGCGGGGCCCCGGACCGAGGTGGGCGCCGATGTAGATCCCGCTCGCGACCGCCAGAAGCACGAGGCCTCCGGCGAAGAGCAGGCCGCGGGCCCACCACTCCTCCGGCGTCGCCAGCACGCGCAGCCCGACATCGATCATCGTGCCGACCACGAGCACGTTCAGCACGGTGCCGAGACCGGGCCGCTGTCGGAGGGGGATCCACAGCAGCAGGACGAGCAGGCCGATCACGTTCGTGAGCAGTCCGATCCCGAGCCCGGTCTGGTGCGCGACCCCCTGGGCGAAGACGGTCCACGGGTCCACGCCGATCGCCGCGCGGATCATCATCGCGTCGGCGAATCCGTAGAGGATCAGGCCCACCAGCAGGCGCGGCACGGGTCGGAGGCGCCACTGGCCAGCCGGGGGAGCGGCGGCGGCGACGGGAGCGGTGAGCGTCATGGACTCATCACAGCGCGACATTGGCCTTCTTCGCGCGGTCCAATCCGGCTACCTTGGACGCATGGCTGATGTCCACTTCGGCGCGCGCGCCCTGCAGACCCTCCTCGGCGACTGGTGCGAGCAGCGCGGCACCCGGCCCGCCTACCTCGCGCTGGCCGACCGGATCCGCCTCCTCGGGATCGACGGCCGCATCCCCGCGGGCAGCCGCCTGCCCGCCGAGCGCGAGCTCTCGGCCCGCCTCGGCGTCAGCCGCACGACCGTGGCCGCCGCGTACCGCGAGCTGCGCGACAGCGGCTACCTCGTCAGCGTGCGCGGCTCCGGCAGCGTCACCCGCCTGCCGGGAGCGGCCGTGCACGCGGTGCCCTCGCTCGCGCCGGACTTCCTCGACTTCACCAAGGCGGCACTGCCCGCCGTCCCCGAGCTGGCCGAGGCGTACACCCGCGCGGCGCAGGCGGCCCCCGAGCACTTCGACTCCGGCTCCTACGACACGGTCGGCCTGCCGGTGCTGCGCCGCGCGGTCGCCGAGCGCTACACCGCGCGGGGTCTGCGCACCGAGCCCGGCCAGATCATGGTGACCATCGGCGCGCAGCACGCGATCGCGCTCGTCGCCCGCACCCTGCTCGCGCGGGGCGACCGGGCGCTGATCGAGGCCCCGACCTACCCGCACGCCTACGAGGCCCTCCGGCTGGCCGGCGCGCGGCTCGTGCCGGTGAACGTCGATGGGGCGGACGGCTGGGACGGAGAGGGCCTGATCGCCGCGCTGCGCGGCACGAGCCCGAGCCTGGCCTACCTGATGCCCGACTTCCACAACCCGACGGGCCGCTCCATGGCCCCCGAGCTGCGGGAGCGGGCGATCGCCGCCGCGGCCCGGCAGGGCACGCTGATCATCGCCGACGAGACGACGGCCGAGCTCGATATCGACCGGCGGATGACGCCGCTGCCGTTCGCCGCCTACGGGCCCGAGGGGACGGTGCTCTCGATCGGCTCCGTCGGCAAGACGCTGTGGGGCGGCATCCGGATCGGCTGGATCCGCGCCGAGCGGGCGGTGATCCGCAAGCTGGCGCTGGCGCGCTCGGCGAGCGACCTCGGCACGCCGATCCTGGAGCAGCTCCTGGTCGCGGACATGCTCGGCCGGATGGACGGCGTGCTGGAGCTGCGGCGCTCGCAGCTGCGCGCCGGCCGCGACCACCTCGAGGCGGCCCTGGCGCGCGCGATCCCGGAGTGGAGCGTGCCGCGGGTCTCGGGCGGCCTCTCCACCTGGGTGGGCCTGGGCCGGCCGGCGAGCTCGCAGCTCGCGCTCGCCGCCCGGACGGCGGGCCTGCTGATCACCGCGGGCCCGCGCTTCGGGATCGACGGCGCCTTCGAGCGCTTCCTCCGCATCCCGATCGGCTACTCGCCCGAGGCGACCGACCGGGCCGTGGAGGCGCTCGCGACGGCGTGGGCGCAGGTCGCCCGGCACCCGGCGGCCGACCCGGGGTACCTCGCCGACGTGGTCTGAGGTGGAGTGCCCGCCGAGCGTGTGAGATCGTTCTCTCATGAGCGACGGGTACGGCTACCTGCTGGTCCACTTCGTGGAGGACCGGACCGGCCACAGCGAGAAGATCTTCTTCTCGCTCAGCCGGGGCGACGATCCGCTGCGCTGGCGAGCGCTCGGGCCGGTGCTGGAGTGGACCGGCGGCACGGGCGGCGTCCGCGACCCCCACATCGTCCGCGGGCCGCGGGGCTTCCACCTCGTCGCCACCGACCTCCGCGTCTGGCGGCCCGAGGGCCCGGACTGGGACCTCTACCGGCACCGGGGGAGCCGCGACCTCGTGGTCTGGGACTCCCCGGACCTCCTCGAGTGGTCCGAGCCGCGCGCGGTCGCCGTCGCTCCCGAGGGCGCGGGCATGGCCTGGGCGCCGGAGTCCGTCTACGACCCGGTCTCGGGCGACTTCCTCGTGCACTGGTCCTCCGGCCTGGCAGAGGACGGCGACCCCGCCACCGGCGAGACGGGCGACAGCCGCATCCTGCTCTCCCGCACGCGCGACTTCCGCACGTTCACCGAGCCCGAGACCTACCTGCGGCTTCCCGGCGGAGTGATCGACATGACGCTGCTGATCGAGGGCACGGCCGTCCACCGCTTCGCCAAGCAGCACGACGACGCCCCCGACACGATGCAGGTGTTCCAGCAGGTCGGCTCCTCCCTCCTCGCGGACGACTTCGCCACCGTCGCCCGGGGGATCGGGCAGGAGCTCGGCCCGAGCATCGAGGGGCCGCTGGTCTTCCGGCACCACCGCGAGGAGCGCTGGTCGCTCTGGGTCGACCAGTACGCCCTCCGCCCCTACGGCTACCGCGCCTACACGAGCACCGACCCGGCCTCGGGCCACTGGGAGCTCGCGGAGGAGTTCGACCTGCCCGAGGACACCAAGCACGGAGCGGTCCTCCCGCTCACCCGATCCGAGTACACGGCGCTCGACGAGCGCCACCCCGCCTGAGAGGCCCCGCATGACCGACTTCAGCCCCCGTCTCGCCGACGCCCTCGTCACCGTCCTCGGTGCCGACGGCGCTCCGCTCGCCCACGCCGACGTGACGGTCGAGCAGCGCCGCCACGCCTTCGCCTTCGGCTGCACCCCTCCGAGCACCGACCCTGCGCGCGCCGAGGAGCGCCGGCTCTGGCTCGACCTGTTCGACACGGCGACGCTCCCCGTCTACTGGGGCCGCTTCGAGCCGGAGCGCGGCCGCACCGCGACGGAGGAGGTGCTCGCCGAGGCGCGCGCGCTCGCCGCGGACGGCGTCCGGCTCAAGGGGCACCCGCTGGTCTGGCACTACGTGAAGCCGGAGTGGCTCGACGCGCTGCCGCTGGACGAGGCCGAGCAGCTCCTCCGCGCGCGCATCCGCCGGGAGGTGGGCGCCTTCGCCGGGCTGATCGACACCTGGGACGCGATCAACGAGGTCGTCATCATGCCGCGCTTCGCCAACGAGCCGGACGGCGTGACGAACGCCGTCACCCGCCTCGCCCGCGAGAAGGGACGCGTCGGCATGGTCGAGCTGGCCTTCTCGGAGGCGCGCAGCCTCGGCACCGGACCGGTGCTCGTGCTGAACGACTTCGACCTCGGGCCCGAGTACGAGCGGCTGATCGAGGACGTGCTCGAGGCCGGGATCCGGCCCGACGCGATCGGCCTGCAGTCGCACATGCACCAGGGGTTCCGCGGGGAGGAGCAGATCACGGCGATCTGCGACAGGTTCGCGCGCTTCGGCCTGCCGCTGCACTGGACCGAGACCACCCTCGTCTCGGGCGAGCTGATGCCCGCCGAGATCGAGGACCTCAACGACCACGTGGTCGAGGACTGGCCGACCACCCCGGAGGGGGAGGCGCGGCAGGCGGACGAGATGGTGCGGCACTACGAGACGCTGGTCGCGCATCCGGCGGTCGAGGCGATCACCTACTGGGGCTTCGACGACGCCGGCGCCTGGCTCGGAGCGCCGGGCGGGTTCCTCCGCCGCGACGGGAGCCCGAAGCCGGCCTACGAGGCGCTGCGCTCGCGGATCCGCGGGGACTGGTGGCTCGAGCCGACGGTGCTCCGGACGGACGCCGAGGGGCGCGTCGGCGTCCGGGCCTTCGCCGGGGACTTCGCGCTCTCGAGCGCCGGGGCGGGCGCTGCAGTGAGCCTCCCCGTCGGGTCGTCGACGGCTGAGGTCCGCCTGGGCTGAGGGCGTCCGGGGCCGGCCGGTGGCGCCGGTCGCCCCGTCGCACGCCCCGGAACGCCGCGTCCCTCCCAACACTCAGTCGGCTGATGGAAGACTCGGAGGGTGCATCTCCTCGCGGTCCTCAGCATGAAGAACCGGGCGCTCATCGCGCTCGTCACTGTCGTCATCGCCGTCTTCGGCGGAGTCGCCCTGACCGGGCTCAAGCAGGAGCTCGCGCCGTCGATCTCCTTCCCGCAGCTCGCCGTCGTCACGTCCTACCCGGGCGCCGCTCCGGAGGTGGTCAACGACGACGTCTCGACGCCGATCGAGACCGCCATCCAGGGGGTGCCGGGGCTCGAGACGACCAGCGCGACGTCCTCCACGGACTCCTCCCTCATCTCGGCGTCCTTCACCTACGGCACCGACCTCGCCACCGCCGAGCAGAAGATCCTGCAGGCGATCAACCGGATCAAGAGCACGCTCCCGGACGGCGTCGACCCGCAGGTGGTCACCGGCTCCCTCGACGACCTGCCGGTGCTGCAGCTCGCCGTGTCGAGCGACGGCGACGCGGACGCGCTGGCCGAGCGCCTGCGCACCACGGTCATCCCGGACCTGGAGAAGGTCGAGGGCGTGCGCGAGGCGGCGCTCGTCGGCGAGACCGCCCAGCGCGTCACGATCACCCCGGACGACGCGGCGCTCGCCGCGGCCGGCCTCTCGACCGGCGACATCCGCTCGGCCCTGCAGCAGAACGGCGTGCTCGTCGCGGGCGGACAGATCACCCAGGACGGGTCGACCTTCTCGGTGCAGTCGGGCGTCAAGCTCGACTCGACCGACGCGATCGCGGCGCTGCCGCTGCTGCCGTCCGCAGGTGCCTCCGCGGGTGCGGGCGGCGCCGGTGCGTCAGCGGGCGCGGGTGCCTCCGCGGGTGCCGGGGCTTCCGCCGGCGGCTCCGAGGCCGGAGCGGCGGCGGGAGTCGCGGCCGTGACCGCAGAGCCGACCGTCACCACCCTCGGCTCCGTCGCGACCGTCGCCGTCACCGACGCCCCCGTCACCTCGATCTCGCGCGTCAACGGCCAGCCCGCCCTGACCCTCTCGATCACCAAGCTCCCGGCCGCGAACACCGTCGACGTGTCGACCGGCGTGGCCGCGCTGCTCCCGGACCTCGAGGAGTCGATCGGCGACAACGCCGCCTTCACCCCGGTCTTCGACCAGGCGCCCTACATCCAGGAGTCGATCGCGTCGCTCGCGCAGGAGGGGGCGCTCGGCCTCGTCTTCGCCGTGCTGGTGATCCTGCTGTTCCTGCTCTCGGTGCGCTCGACCCTGGTCACGGCCATCTCGATCCCGACCTCGGTGCTGATCACGTTCATCGGCCTGCAGACGGCCGGCTACACCCTCAACATCCTGACCCTCGGCGCGCTCACCATCGCGATCGGCCGTGTGGTCGACGACTCCATCGTCGTGATCGAGAACATCAAGCGGCACCTCGACGCGGGTGAGGACCGGGCCCGGACCATCGCGGTCGCCGTCCGCGAGGTCGCCGGCGCGATCACCGCCTCCACGATCACCACGGTCGCGGTGTTCCTGCCGATCTCGTTCGTCGGCGGCACCACGGGCGAGCTGTTCCGGCCCTTCGCGCTGACCGTGTCGATCGCCCTGCTCGCCTCACTCGTGGTGGCGCTGACGATCGTGCCGGTGCTCGCCTACTGGTTCCTCCGCCCCTCGAAGCGACCGGCGGTGCGCCAGGCCGCGCAGGCGGCGCTCGCGGAGGAGCGCGCGGCGGCCGGAGGGGCACCCGCCTCGGGGGTCCCGGCCGACACCGCCGCGCCGGTCGAGGAGGCCCCGCACCACGGCGCCCACGCCGCTCCCCGGCGGGCGCGCGGGCTGCAGTCGGTGTACGGCCCGATCATCCACTGGACGCTGAAGCACTCGGTCGTCACCGTCCTCCTCGCGCTGCTCGTGCTCGTCGGGACCGGTGCGCTGTACCCGCTGATGAAGACGAACTTCCTCGGCTCCAGCGGGCAGGACACCTTCACCGTCACCCAGACGGTCCCCGTCGGCCAGAGCCTCGACGCGCAGGACGCGACGGCGCAGCAGGCGAGCACGGCGATCCTCGGCGTCGACGGAGTCGAGACCGTCCAGCTCACCGTCGGCTCCTCCGGCGGCCTGCAGAGCGCGTTCGGCGGGGGAGGCGGCGGCGGCACCTCGATCCGCTACTCCGTCACCACCGATGAGTCGGCCGACCAGGAGGCCGTGCAGGCGGACGTCCGCGACGCGCTGTCGGGCGTCGCCTCGGCCGAGGACATCAGCGTCGCCGCCTCCTCCGGCTTCGGCGCCTCCTCGGACATCGAGGTCGACCTCTCGACCGCCTCGCAGAGCGACCTCCAGAGCGCGAGCGACCAGCTCCTCGAGGCCCTGCGCGGGACCGACGGGATCAGCCAGGCCGAGAGCAACCTCTCCTCCTCGCTGCCCTACATCGCGGTGCGGGTCGACCGCGACGCCGCGGCCCGGGCGGGTCTCAGCGAGGTCGCCGTGGGCACGATCGTCAGCCAGGCGCTCCAGCCCAGCCAGGTCGGCAGCGTCGTGATCGACGACCGCACCCTCTCGATCTACCTGGCCGACGGGCAGCCGCCGGCCACCGTGGACGAGCTGCGGAACCTCGAGGTGCCGACCCTCACCGGCACCGTCGCGCTCTCCACCCTCGCGGCGGTCGAGCAGACGGACGGTCCGGCGAGCATCACCACCGAGCGCGGGCAGCGCACCGCGACCATCACCGTCACCCCGGAGGGCGACGACCTCGCCTCGGCCAACGTCGCCGTGCAGAACGCGATCGACGCGACGGCGCTTCCGGCCGGTGTCGACGCCTCCCTCGGCGGAGTGACCGCCGACCAGGCCGACGCGTTCTCGCAGCTTGGCATCGCGCTGCTGGTCGCGATCCTGATCGTCTACGTCGTGATGGTGGCGACGTTCCGCTCGCTCCTGCAGCCGCTGCTCCTGCTCGTGTCCGTGCCGTTCGCGGCGACCGGCGCGATCCTCCTGCAGGTGATCACCGGCGTGCCGCTGGGCGTGCCGTCCCTGATCGGCGTGCTGATGCTGATCGGCATCGTCGTCACCAACGCGATCGTGCTCGTGGACCTGGTGAACCAGTACCGCGATCGCGGGATGCCGGTGCGGGAGGCGCTGCTGCACGGCACCGAGCGGCGGCTCCGGCCCATCCTGATGACCGCCCTCGCGACGATCTTCGCCCTCCTGCCGATGGCGCTGGGGATCACGGGCCACGGCGGCTTCATCTCGCAGCCGCTGGCGATCGTCGTGATCGGCGGCCTGGTGTCCTCGACGGTGCTGACCCTCGTGGTCCTGCCCGTCGTCTACAACCTTGTCGAGGGGTATCGTGAGCGGCGGCGTGCCGCCCGCGCCGGGAAGGCGTCGGCATGACGGACATCAGGGATGCGGCCGGGACGGTCGGCTCGCGCTGGCGCAGCGGCCCGGAGCGCGCCACCGCGGTCCTCGACGAGATCGGTCCGGAGCGCTTCGTCGCCCGCGACTTCCGCCCGGGCACGCTCCGGCACCTCGTCCTGATCCGCTTCCGCCCGACGGCGCTGGTCGCCGAGGCGGACGAGGTCACCCGCCGCTTCCTCGCCCTGGCCGACGAGTGCGTCCGCGACGGACGGCCCTACATCGAGTCGATCGAGACCGGGCCGCAGCTGAGCATCGAGGGCGCGGGCGAGGGCTTCGACCGCGCGTTCCTGCTGACCTTCTCCTCCGAGGGCGACCTGCACTACTACCTGGGCCGGCCGGCCGTCGAGGACCCCGCGCACTGGGATCCGGCGCACGACGCGTTCAAGGAGTTCGTCGGGCCGTTCGTCGACACGGCCGGCATCGTCGCGTTCGACTTCCGACCCGAAGAGCACTGATGGCGACTCCCGACTTCGTGCTGCGACTGCGCGAGCGGATCGGGACCGAGCTGCTCTGGCTCACCGGCGTGACCGCGGTGATCCTCCGCGAGGAGCCGGCGCTCGAGGTCCTGCTCGTCCGGCGCGCCGACACCGGCGCCTGGACGGCCGTCACCGGGATCATCGACCCGGGCGAGACCGTCGCCGGCACCGCCCGCCGCGAGGCGCAGGAGGAGGCGGGCGTCGAGATCGAGGTCGAGCGCCTCGTGCAGGTGCACACCCTCCCACCGATGCAGTACCCCAACGGGGACCGCTCGCAGTACCTCGACCACGTGGTGCGCTGCCGCTGGATCTCGGGGGAGGCCCACGTCGCGGACGACGAGTCGACCGAGGTCGGCTGGTTCGCGCCCGACGCGCTGCCGCCGATGTCGGACGAGCACCGCGCCCGGATCCAGCGGGCACTGTCGGACGAGCCGGGCTGCTCGATCGACTGACGGCGGGGGTGCGCGCCGGACGAGGCGGGGCCGCCTCTCGGGAGCGGCACACGCCTCGGAGCGGGCGCTGCTCAGACCGGACGCGCGAAGCAGAGCACCGCGTCGTCGCCGACGTGGGCTCCGAAGCCGTCGATCGCCGTGAAGCCGAGCGCCCCGGCCGCTGGGGCGAGCTCCGGAGCGGCGGCCAGGCGCAGCGTGCGGATCCGCTGCACCCGCGCCCACGACTCCGCCGCCGCGACGAGCCGTCGGGCGACTCCCGTGCGCCGGTGGACGGAGGCGACCACGAGCTCCAGCACCTCGGCGAAGTCGTCCGGGCCGGGAGCGAGCACCAGCACGCCGGACGCCGCCCCGTCGATCCGGGCGACCAGGACGCGGGCGTGCGGGGGCGGGACCGCGGCGAGGAGGCCCTCCGCTCCGGCTGCGTCCTCGAGGCGGACGACGACTCCGCTCACGAGCCCAGGTGGGCGCGGAGGAACTCGACGACCCGAGCACGCAGAGCGTCGTCGAGGAGCGCGATCGAGTGCAGCGAGCCGGGGAGGACGAGGAGGTCGACGCTCGAGCCCGCTCCGCGCAGCGCCTCCGCGAAGCGGGTCGACTGGCTGAGCGCGACCCGCTCGTGCGCCGCGTGCGCGATGAGGAACGGCGGCTCGGAGCCGTCCACCTGCGCGAGGGGCGAGGCGGCGGTCGCAGCGGGGCAGGAGGCGAGGTCCGCGCAGTCGAGGTAGCTGCGCACGGCGGCCGCGACTCCGACAACCGGGTCGTCGTCGGCGAGGCCGGCGGCGCTGAGATCGGAGGGACCGCTCAGGTCGACCACGGCGGCCAGGCGCGACGAGGTCGACGGCAGCGTGCCGAGCAGAGAGGCGAGGTTGCCGCCGGCCGAGCCGCCGAAGGCCGCCACCCGCTCCGGATCGATGCCGAAGCGCGCGGTCTGCTCCGGCTCGAGCAGCCAGTCGAGGGCGGCCGTCACATCGTCGAGCTGCGCGGGGAACACGGCGGCGGGCGCGAGGCGGTAGTCGACCGAGACGGCGACGAACCCCTCCGATCCGAGCCACTGGCAGATCGGGCGCCAGTTCGCGTCGGCCTTGCCTCCACGGGCCCAGCTGCCGCCGTGCACGACGAGGACGGCGGGCCGCGGCTCCGCCGACGGGGCAGGGGAGGAGCAGACGTCGACGCTCTGCCCGGTGCTCGCGTCGTAGACGACGTCGGCCGTCACGCTCACGCCGGACCAGTCGGGTGCAGGTGCCGCTCCGAGCGCCTGCGCCACCGGCTCCGAGACGGGAGTGGTGCTCGCGCAGCCCGAGAGGAGGAGTGCGAGGGCGGCCAGGACCGCGGCGACGCGTCGCGGGGATCGGGTGGGCTCGCGCATGAGTGCGATCAGCGTACGGGGTGCCCGGCGCCCCGGATGCGGCACCCCCGCGATCAGGGGGTGCCGGGCTCGCGCTGCAGCCGGACCAGGACGACCCCCGCGAGGATCAGCGCGCCGCCGCCGAACTGGATCGGCGCGGGCAGCTCGCCGAGGATCAGCCACGCGGCCGCGATCGAGAACAGCACCTCCGTCAGGCCGACGAAGGAGGCGATCCGCGTGCCGAGACGGCGTCCGCCCTCGATCCCGAGCAGATACGCCAGCACCGTCGACATGCCGAGGATCACGCCCGCGGGGAGGAGCCAGCTGACCTCCGCTCCGACGAACACCACCTCTCCGAAGGTCGCGCGCAGCGGTGTGACGCCGAGCGCCCCGAGTGCCAGCAGGATCGCGGCGCCGACCGTCATCGCCCCCGCCGTGAGCGCGATCGGCGGCAGCTCCGGATCCACTCGGCCGGCGATGACGTAGTAGACGCACAGGCCGAGCGAGGCGGTCAGCGCCCAGGCGATGCCGACCAGCTCGGGGGTCGACTCGCCGGACAGGTCGAGCACGAGCACCAGGCCGCCGAGCGCGAGAGCGGAGCCGGCGAGGGTGAAGCGGCCGGGGTGCCGGCGGGTGCGCGCCAAGGCGAGGAGGACGAGGAACACCGGCGCGAGGTACTCGATCAGCAGGGCGACGCCGACCGACATGTGCTCGATCGCGCTGTAGAAGCAGAGCTGCGCGGCGATCACGGCGAAGACTCCGTAGAGGGCGATCGTGCCGAGGTTGCGGCGGAGCACGGGCCAACGGCCGCGGAGGGACAGGACCGCCGGGATCGCGAGGATCAGGGCGGCGCCGCCCGCGCGCCAGAGGACCGCGGACGCCGGCGTCCAGCCCGCCTCGAGGAGCGGCTTCACGAACGGCCCGCCCAGACCGAACGCCGCCGACGCGGCCAGCGCCGCGACGAGGCCCGAGCCGAGGCGCCGTGCAGGCGCGGGCGCGCTCGCGGCGGGGAGGGTGACGGCGGCGGTGCTCTCGGCGGTCATGGCCGGCTCCTTCAGGAGTCAAAAGGATTACACTCGTGACAGCGAGCTGATCGCACACTACTGAGCCGCACTGTCAGGAGTCAACATGGTGTTCGCCTATGACGTCGAGGCGTCACTGACCTCCACCGCCACCCTCGTCAACACGCTCCCCGAGCTGTCGCCGTCCGGCGAGGACGAGATGGCGACGATCGAGCAGCTGGACGACTTCCTCCTCGAGAACCGGTACACGGGCAGCCGCGACGGATCGACCGAGGAGCTGGAGGCCGTGCGGGCGATCCGCTCCTCCCTCCGCACCCTCTGGCTCACGCGGGCCGAGGAGGACCTCGTCCCCGTCGTCAACGGGATGCTCGACTCCGGCCGCGCGCTCCCGCAGCTGGTCCGGCACGGACCCTACGGCTGGCACCTCCACGCGACGCGCGACGAGAGCCCGCTCGCCACCCGCATCCTGGTCGAGGCCGCCATGGCGTTCGTCGACGTGATCCGCGGCGACGAGCGCGAGCGGATCCGCGTCTGCGCGGCGGAGGACTGCGAGGCGGTGCTCGTGGACTTCTCCCGCAACCGCTCGAAGCGCTACTGCGACACGGGCAACTGCGGCAATCGCGCGAACGTGGCCGCGTACCGGGCCCGGCGGGCGTCGCAGTAGCGGACGGGCGGTCGTTGCGCGCGGGCGCGCGTCGATCGTGCTGCGGCTCGGGGCCGGGGGGCTGTTGCGGGGCGACTCCGCGGGGGACCGGTTGCGGAGGTGCGCGGCCCCCGGGCTTCGCGGCTCCCGGGCTTCGCGGCTCCCGGCTTTCGCGGCCCCCGACCTGAGCGGCTCCTGGCCGCACGTCTCCCCGCCCTAGCCAGGCTCCGGGGCCGCGTGTAGACTCGCTCGGTCGGCTCTTGACACCGTGCGTTCTCGTGCGGATGGGTTTGTTAGTCAAGTGGGCCGGGTCTCCGACAGTCGTCGTGAGACGAATCACATGTGTGAATCGGCCCCGGTCAATGACTCGCCCGGGTTCTCCCCCCTGCTGCCCCGCAGCAGTCCAGCGCACGGACGCCCCTCACGACGGGGCTCCTCCGGCGTCGCCTCCTCGCGCACGACCTGAACCCAGGAAGAACTGCCATGCCCAAGAACAAGAAGCCCGCCGGCGGACGTCCGGCCAAGAACTTCGAGCCCAACCGCTTCGGCGCCTCGAGCGGCAAGTCCCAGCTCGGCGGCCGCTCCCGCTTCCCCGGCGCCAAGCCGGGCTCGCGCAGCGAGGGCCACCGCGGCTTCCGCGCCGTCGACGAGAACGCCCCCAAGAAGGCGCGCTGGAACGCCGACGAGCGCGCCGAGCGAGCCACCGAGCGCGCCGATCGGCCCGCCCGCGGGTACGACCGCGACGAGCGGCCCTCGCGCGGCTACGACCGCGACGCGCGTCCGGCCCGCTCGAACGACCGTGACGAGCGTCCGGCCCGCGGGTACGACCGCGACGCACGCCCGGCCCGCTCGAACGATCGCGATGAGCGTCCTGCGCGTTCCTACGGGCGCGATGAGCGTCCTGCGCGTTCCTTCGACCGGAGCGACCGCCCGGCCCGTTCCTTCGACCGCGATGCGCGTCCGGCCCGCTCGAACGATCGCGACGATCGTCCGGCCCGTTCCTACGGGCGCGACGACCGTCCTGCGCGTTCCTTCGACCGGAGCGACCGCCCGGCCCGTTCCTTCGACCGCGATGCGCGTCCGGCCCGCTCGAACGACCGTGACGATCGTCCGGCCCGCTCCTACGGACGCGACGACCGTCCGGCCCGCACCGGCGACCGCGACGAGCGCCCCTCGCGCGGCTACGACCGCACCGAGCGTCCCGCCCGCTCGTTCGACCGCAGCGACCGTCCGGCCCGCTCCTTCGACCGGGACGCGCGTCCCTCGCGCGGCCACGACCGCGGCGACCGCCCGACCCGCTCGTTCGACCGCGACTCCCGGCCCTCGCGCCGCGACTCCGGCTCGGACTTCTACCCCAGCCGCGACGCCCGTGCGCCGCACCAGGCCGACGACGTCGTGCTCGAGCGCCTCGAGGCGACGGCCACGCTCGCCGTCGACGTCGAGGGCGTCACCTTCGGCGACCTCGGCCTGGGAGGGAACATCGTCCGGATGCTGACCGAGCTCGGAGCGGCCGCGCCGTTCCCGATCCAGGCCGCGACCATCCCCGAGGTGCTCGCCGGCAAGGACGTCCTCGGACGCGGCAAGACCGGCTCCGGCAAGACCATCGCCTTCGGCGCCCCCGTCGTCGAGCGCCTGATGGAGAACAACGGAGCGAAGGGCCGCAAGCCGGGCCGCGCTCCGCGCGCGCTCATCCTCGCGCCGACCCGCGAGCTCGCCATGCAGATCGACCGGACCATCCAGCCGATCGCCCGCTCCGTCGGCCTGTTCACGACGACCATCTACGGCGGCGTCCCCCAGTACAAGCAGGTCGGAGCCCTCCAGCGCGGAGTCGACATCGTCATCGCGACGCCGGGCCGCCTCGAGGACCTCGTCGAGCAGGGCCGCCTCGACCTTTCGAACATCACCATCACGGTGCTCGACGAGGCCGACCACATGTGCGACCTCGGCTTCCTCGAGCCCGTGCAGCGCATCCTCCGCCAGACCGCCGACGGCGGCCAGCGGCTGCTGTTCTCGGCCACGCTCGACAAGGGCGTCGCGACGCTCGTGGACGAGTTCCTGGTCGAGCCGAGCGTCCACGAGGTCGCCGGCGAGGACCAGGCGTCCTCGACCATCGACCACCGCGTGCTCCTGATCGAGCACCGCGACAAGGCCGAGATCATCGAGCAGCTCGCCGCCCGCCAGGGCAAGACGCTGATCTTCGCCCGGACCCGCGCGTTCGCGGAGCAGCTCGCGGAGCAGCTCGACCACGCGGACATCCCCGCGACGAGCCTCCACGGCGACCTCAACCAGTCGCGCCGCACCCGCAACCTCGCACTGCTCACCAGCGGACGCGTGGACGTGCTGGTCGCGACGGACGTGGCCGCGCGCGGCATCCACGTCGACGACATCGACCTGGTGATTCAGGCCGACGCTCCCGACGAGTACAAGACGTACCTCCACCGCTCCGGCCGCACCGGCCGCGCGGGCAAGACGGGCACGGTCGTGACGCTCATCACGCGCAACCGTCGCCGCCGCATGGAGGAGCTGCTCGACCGGGCCGAGATCGAGGCCGAGATGATCGAGGCCCGCCCCGGCGACCGCGTCCTGCGCGAGATCAGCGCCCCGGCCGAGTAGCCGCCGACCGAACGACACGAGGCGCGGACCCCCTGCATCGGGGTCCGCGCCTCGTGTCGTTCGTGGTGAGTGCTGTGGTGCGGAGTGACGGCGAGTGCCGGGTCGTGGTGACCCTCCGACTCCGCGCTGCGCAGGGCTCCTCGCTGTGCGGCTTCCCGTTCGGACAGCTCTGCGTTGCGCGGCTCTGTGCTGGACGACTCTGTGCCGGACGACTCTGCAGTGTCCGGCTTCGCGGAGGGCTTCTGCACGCACGAACGCCGAAGGGCGGACACCTCGCGGTGCCCGCCCTTCGGCGTGCTCACCGGCCGGAGCCGGTGAGGGGAATTAGCTGGCCGGGGGGGTCAGCACGGTGTCGATGAGGTAGACGGTCGCGTTGGCGGTCTGGACGCCACCGCAGATGACGGACGCGTCGTTGACCTTCAGGTCGTCGCCGGAACCGGTGACGGTGAGGTTGCCACCCTGGACAGTGGCGTGGTCGCCGGCGATCGCGTCAGGGGCGATCTGGCCGGGGACGACGTGGTAGGTCAGGATCGAGGATAGCGTGGCGGCGCCCTCGGGGGTCTTGAGGGAGTCGACGGTCGCGGCGTCGAGCTTGGCGAACGCGTCGTCGACCGGGGCGAAGACGGTGAACTCGCCGCTGTTCAGCGTGTCGACGAGGTTGACGTCGGGGTTGAGGCCACCGGAGATCGCAGCGGTCAGGGTGGTGAGCAGCGGGTTGTTCGACGCGGCGGTCGCAACGGGGTCGAGCGACATGCCCTCGACCGAGCCGGCGCCGTCCGGGACCTGCTCGGCGTAGGCGGCACAGCCGGGGCCGACGAGGTTCGCGGCCGGGTCCATGGTCGCCATGGGGGTCGAGGAGGCGGAGGCCGACGAGGTGGCCATCGGGGTCGACATCTCGGTCGCCGCGTCGCTGGCGGCGGTGGTCGAGCCGCTTCCGCTCGAGCAGGCGGTGAGGCCGAGGGCGGCGGTGCCCAGCAGGGCGAATGCGGCGAGGGCGGAACGCTTGGTGGATCGCATGGGATTACTCCTTCGTGAGACGGCCCCCACGTGATGCGGAGGACCTGTTCTGTGTGGACCGTGTCGCGGCCGTTGACATGTGTTCGGAGCCCTCCCTGCGGGGGTTTGGATTTCTTTCGGTGATCTAGGTAACGGCTTCGTAACGGCAGGGAACCGGGACGGCGGGGAGCTGCTCCGCCGCGTCGATTACCCTGGAGACGTCGCGCGCACGCGTCGACGCGACGACGAGAGGACGGGCGAGTGCAGACCCGAGGTGCACGAGTGGCTCGCGGCGTCGCCGCCGCTCTCGCCGCGACCGCCACGGCCGCCGCCTCCCACACGCTCGCGGGCGCCGAGACCCCCGCTCCTGCCGTGCTCGCCCTCGCCGCGGCGTTCGCCGTCGTCGTCTGCGTCCTCCTCTCGGGGCGCCGTCCGTCCCTTCCCCGGCTGACGCTCTCCGTGCTCCTCAGCCAGATCGCGTACCACGGCCTCTTCCTCATCACGGGCAGCGGTGGGGAGGTGAGCGTGGTCGGGACGACGGGCACCGGCGCGCACTTCCACGACGGGTCGACCATCGAGCTGATCGCCGGCGGAGGCGGACACGCGGCCCACGCTCCGCTGATGCTCGTCGCCCACCTCGCTGCGGCTGCCTTCACGATCGCGGCGTTCCGGTACGGCGAGCGCCTCTTCTGGACGCTGGGAGCAGGCCTCCAGCGCGTCGTCGTACGGATCGTCGCCCGCGCGTCCGCGGTCGCGCTCCCGTCGGCACCCGGCGTCTCGATGACGGGCACCCCCGAGCCGCGGGCGCCCCGTTCCCTCGACGCGGTCCTCTCGATCCTCCGGCACCGCGGGCCGCCGCTGCGGGTCCTCCGCGCCGCCTGACGCCCCTCCCGTGCGGGAGCGGCTCCGGTCGGCGCCTCCGCATGCACCGCGAACCCGCGCTGCGTCCAGAACTCCCGGCCCCGCGCCGGATCTCCCCCGAGGACACGACCGTCATGACCCGTTCTTCTTCTTCTTCTTCTTCTTCTTCCTTCTCGCGGCTCCGCCTCGTCGGCAGCGGCGCACTCGTCGCCGCCGGATCGATCGCGCTCGCTGTCGCCGCGCCCACTGCGGCCAGCGCACACGTGACCGCGGCGGCGAGCAGCACCGCCGCCGGCTCGTACACGGTGGTGACGTTCTCGCTGGCCCACGGCTGCGAGGGCTCGCCGACGACGGGACTCACGATCACGATGCCCGACGGCATCAACTCGGTCAGCCCGACGATCAACCCGAACTGGGACGTCGTGAAGAACGAGGTCGCGATCGCCGACCCGGTCACCGACTCCCACGGGAGCACCGCGACCAAGCGGGTCTCGGACGTGGTCTACACGGCGAAGACGCCCCTCGCCGACGGCTACCGCGACACCGTCGCCCTCCAGCTGCAGCTCCCCGAGGACGCGGCGGGCTCCACGCTGGAGTTCCCCGTGCTGCAGACGTGCGAGACCGGCAGCACCGCCTGGGACCAGCCGACCGTCGACGGCCAGGACGAGCCCGAGCTGCCCGCTCCCACCGTCGCGGTGACCGCGGCGGAAGCGGGGTCCGGCCACGGGGGCGGACACGACGACGACGGCGACGGTGACGACGCGGTCGCGACCACCGCCTCGGCGACGACGGCCACGAGCGGCGACGACGTGCTCGCCCGCATCCTCGGAGTCGGTGGGCTCGTCGTCGGCGCGGTCGGCGTGGCCGTCGGGCTCGCCTCCCGCCGCCGCGGACCCCGGGCGTCGGCGTGACCCGTCGGAAGGCCCTCGTCGCCGTTACCGCGATCGGGCTGCTCGGCTCGATCGCGGTGGCGGCGCCCGCCAGCGCGCACAACTACCTCGTCTCGACGACTCCCGCTGCGGACTCGACCGTGACGGAGCAGCCGGGAACGCTGGTGCTGACGACGAACGACGACCTGCTCGTCCTCGGGACGGACGGAACGGCGGCGGCTCTGCGCGTCGTCGGGCCGGACGGGCTCTACTACGGCGACGGCTGCGTCAGCGTCGTCGGGCCGGAAGCGTCGATGCCGCTCGAGCTCGGCGCGGCGGGGGAGTACGAGGTGACCTGGCAGGTCGTGTCCACCGACGGGCACCCCGTGTCGGGCCAGTACGCGTTCGACTGGGCGCCGTCCGACGGGACCGCGCTCGCCGACGGGTCGGACTCGGTCCCGGACTGCAACGGCACCGTCGCGGTCTCAGGAGGACAGGCCGAGTCAGCCGACGAAGCGCAGGCGACGTCCGGATCGGACCCCGCACTCCTCGGGGACGTCCTGTGGATCGGCGGCGCTCTCGCCGCGGTCGCCGCCGCCATCGGAGTGACGCTCCTCGTGCTGCGACGGCGACCCCGCGACTGAGGCTCGTGAGCCTCCTGGGGTGGCGGTCGGTCAGTTCAGGAGGCTCGCGAGGGGCCCTTCGCCGAGACCGGTCAGGACGGCCGCCGCGTCCTCGTAGACGGCGACGGCTCCGGCCTCGCGGAGTTCGTGCTCCGAGGTTCCGCCGGAGAGGACTCCGACCGTTGCCAGGCCCGCGCGCTCGGCGGCCAGGACGTCCCAGGTCGCGTCGCCGACCATGACGGCGCGGTCGACGGAGACACCCGCGCGGTCGAGCGCGATAGAGATCAGGTCGGGTGCTGGCTTGGCGGTGGAGACGTCGGCGCCGCTGGTGACAGCGTGGACGGACCCGCCGAAGTCGAGGACGTCGAGAAGCACGTCCAGCTCGTTCTGCGGTGCCGAGGTGGCGAGGACGACGTGGACGCCTCGACCGACGAGCGTCGCGACGAGCTCGCGAGCTCCCGGAAGTGGAACGATGCGTGCTGTCGTCTCGGTGTAGTTCTTGGTGTGCAGCGACTTCACCAGTGCGCGCTGCTCCTCCTTCACTTCGTCCTCGAGGAGCATGTCGAGCAGCTCCGACGAGTCTGCGCCGATCGCTCGTTGGATGCGCCAGGCGGGGACGACGAGGTCGGCCTGCCAGAAGGCGCGCGACCACGCCTCGACGTGGAGGAAGTTCGTGTCGGCGAGGGTCCCGTCGATATCGAAGAGCACCGCCGAGGTCCCCGTCGTCGCGTCTTTCCTGTCCTTCGTTCCTGCCATATCGCTGCCCCTCTTGTCGCTTCCGCGCCTATCGGCCCGTGCCGTCCACGCTACGCGGGCGCGCCGAAGCGGGCCCGCCCCTTGACCTGCCCGTCCACGCCACCCGACCTGCCCCTTGTCACGGCCCGCCGGTCCCGGTCGGATCGTGTCCGCCCTCCGTCCCGTTCCCCGGCTCCCCGGGCCGGGTGACATGCTGCCGTCCCGTCGGGCTCGTCCAGTGCAGCGTGCCGTCCGGCTCCTGCTGGTGGGTCCACCCCGTGGTGTGGCGGAGCCGGTGGTGGTGTCGGCAGAGGTGCGCGAGGTTGTCGGCCGACGTGGTGCCTCCGTGGTGCCAGTCGTTCGTGTGGTCGACGTCCGCGTGGCGGGTGCTGCGGGTGCATCCCGGGAACCGGCAGGTCCCGTCGCGGTGCTGGAGGTGGCGACGCAGGTCCGCCGGCACTCGGTAGGAGTCGCGTCCGACGGAGAGGACCGCTCCGCTCTCCGGATGGGTGAGCAGCCGCGTGAACGAGGGAGCACCTGCTGTGAGACGCCGCGCGGTCTCCGGATCGACGGGTCCGTATCCGTCGAGGACGGCGGGCTGGTCGGACCGCCCGAGGAGGGTCAGCGCCGGCACGGTCACCGCGACTTCGGCGCGCACTCCCGCCGGCATCGACGTGCCGTCTCCCTCGGCCGATGTCTCCCCGTCGACCAGCAGCGCAGCGGCGATGTCTGCGCGGAGCTGGCCCAGCGTCCGCTCCTCGTCCGGCAGATCCGCGAGGGAGCGGGCGGCCCGGTCGATCCTGTCCATCGCGCCGAGCACATCGGGAGCTGCGGTGTAGAGGTGCAGGATCGCCATCCCGTCGTCGAGGCCCTCCACCCAGAGCGCGCGACGACGGGCGCAGTCCCGATGACGTTCGCTGAGCGTCTGCGGGTGCAGCCGTTCCCGGAGCGACCGGAGGGCGCGTCGCAGCTGGGGCGGCGTGCAGGCGACCGCGATCGTGGCGGCCTCCTCGTCGAAGCGCCCACGGACCTCGGCCGGGACGTCGAGCGCTCCTCGCACCACGAGTCGCGCGTGCTCGGGGGAGAGCGCTCCGTCCGCGAGTGCGCGCAACGTCGCCGGGAGGTCGTTCACCAGCAGGCGTGCCTCGTCGACCAGTGCAGAGGCGTGCGCCTCCGAGACCCGGAGTCTCGTCGCGAGCTCCGCGATCAGCGCCCGGTGCGCCGCCTCCGCCCGATCCACCTGCACCTGGACGTGCTCGCCGACGAGCGCCGCCGGTGCCGCCATCGCGAGGCGGCGTGCCTCCTCGACTGCCCGGTACCGGGATGCCTCGACGGCGGACCGCTCAGCGTGCCGTGAGCCGGCGAGCGCGAGCGCCTCCGTGAGCGCGTCGTCTACTGTCGCCGATTCCTTCATGCCCTGATCTCAGCGGACGAAGTCTCGTCGTGGACCTCGGGACCGCCGTTCCATCGGACAGCATCGCGAAGAGCCGCCTGTGGAGGAGCGTTCCCGCCCCCCTCACACCTTCCGCGGCACCGTGAACACGGTCTCCACTCCCGCCGAGTACAGCACCGAGTCCGGCGCGCGCGTCGCCAGCCCGGGGAAGCCCGCGGCGTCGAGCAGCCCGTCGTCGAGCGCGAGCAGCTCCGCGCGTCGCAGCGGCCACGGCCGGTGCAGGTTGCGGCCGTACCAGGTGGAGCCCAGGTGGCGCTCGTGGTAGGCCCAGCGTGCGGTGAGGAACGAGGCGAGCGGGTCCTCGCCGACCGGGTCGCCCGGGCGGACGACGATCCGGGAGCGGGCGGCCGAGTCCGAGTGCCGGATCGTGTCGTAGATCACCGCGCCGTGGCGGTGCTCGATGCTCATCCGGGCCCAGCGGTAGGGGAGCCCGAACACCGCCTGCGCGGTGAGCACGGGAAGGAGGTGGGAGGCGTCGAGCGAGACGAACACGACTCCGCGTCGTCCCTGCTCGTCGACGGAGTAGAGCCGGACGTTCACCTCGGGGAAGGTGCCGAGCCAGGGCACCCGCGGGCCGCCGAGGAAGGCCGTCCGCGAGAGCCGGAACGGGATCAGGCCCACCCAGGAGGAGCCGTCGTGCTCGTCGGGCCTCGTCCCGGCCGGGAGGTGGGGCGCCACCAGGGCGGGGTCGACCCGCCAGTGCAGGAACGTCGCCTCGGTCCAGCGCTGTTTCAGTATGCGCGGTCCGCCGAGCGCGGGCGCGGAACGGGTGACGGGTTCGACGGATCTCACGCGCCCATCGTGCTCCGATGTGCTGCGAGCTCGCCCGTGCAGGCGCGCTCAACGGCGTGCGACGAGTGCCTTCAGTGTCTCCAGCACCAGGGCCACCGGTGCGGAGGAGGCGGCGGAGTTGCGCACGACGGCCTCGAGGGAGCGGACGGGCCGGGGACGGACGACGGGCACGGCGCGGACGCCGTCCGGCAGGCGGTGGGCCGCGAGCTCCGGCAGGACCGTCACGCCCATGCCCGCGGCGACGAACGCGGCGGCGGTGATGTGGTCGTTGGCCTGGACGTGGAAGGGCGGCGCGAACCCGGCGGCGGCGCAGGCCTCCACGACGTTCCGGCGGCACCAGCCGGTGGGCAGGTCGTTATCGACCCAGCGCTCGTTCGCGAGCTCGGCGAGGTCTATCTCGCTCCGTGAGGCGAGCGGATGACCGTCGGGCAGGACGACGAGGTAGGGGTCGTCGAGGAGGTGGTGCGCCGTGAATCCGGGGGCGGTCGGCTCGGAGGAGGCGACGAGGAGCTGCACGTCGGGGCGCGCTCCGAGGTCGTCGTCGAGCTCCTCTCCCAGGCGCAGATCGAGGGCGAGGCCGGGGAACGCGGCGGTCAGCCGGCGGGCGACCTCCGGCATCCAGGCGCTGCCGACGGAGGCGAAGTACGTCACCGAGAGGCGGCCGGAGCGGCCCTCGCGCAGCTCCTCCACCACGGCCTCCGCTTCGGCGAGGCGCTCGAGGACGCGGTCCGCCTGGGCGGCGAGGGCGCGTCCGGCTGGGGTCGGGCGGACGCCGCGGCCCACCCGCTCCAGCAGGGTCAGTCCGGTCTCGCGCTGCAGAGCGGAGAGGTGCTGGCTGACGGCGGAGGACGTGTAGCCGAGGCCGGAGGCGGCTCCCGCGATCGAGCCGGAGGCGACGACGGAGCGGAGGATGCGGAGCCGGTGCACGTCGAGCATGAGACGACCGTACAGTCCGGCTGAACGATCCGACAGTGAACGGAACTGGTGCTGAATCCCCGGCAGCGCCACGATGGCCTCATGACCGACGTCTCCTCCTCCGCCCCGCCCTCCACGAGGGACGCCCTCCTGCTGTGGGGCGCGATCGCGGTCACCGTCCTGCTCTGGGCGTCGGCCTTCGTCGGCATCCGCGCCACGACGGAGGACTTCGGCCCGGGCGCGCTGACCCTCGGCCGCATCGTGGTCGGGTCGCTCGCGCTCACGGTCGTCCGCGTCGTCCTCACCGCCCGGAGGCGACGCTCGGAGGCGGCTCCGGATCCGCGCACGGCGGTCCCGCGCGGGCGCCTCCTCCTGCTCGTGCTGGGCTGGGGGGTCGCCTGGTTCGGGGTCTACAACCTGGCGTTGAACGCTGCGGAGCGGCACGTCGACGCGGGGACGGCGGCGCTGCTGGTGAACATCGCGCCGATGATCACCGCCGTGCTCGCCGGGCTGCTGCTGGGGGAGGGGTTCCCCCGCCGTCTCCTCGCCGGGATGCTCGTGGCGCTGACCGGCGTCGCGGTGATCGCGTTCTCCACCTCCACCGGGCAGTTCGACGTGATCGGCGTCGCCCTCGGCCTGGTCGCCGCCGTCGTCTACGGCAGCGCGGCGACCCTGCAGAAGCGCCTGCTGGGACGGATCGACGCACCGACGATGACCTGGCTCGGCTGCCTCGCCGGCACGGTCGCGTGCCTGCCCTTCGCCCCGGAGCTCGTCGAGGCGCTCGCCGCCGCTCCGCTCTCCTCGATCCTGGCCGTGGTCTACCTCGGGATCTTCCCGACTGCCGTCGCCTTCACGACGTGGGGGTACGTCCTCGCGCGCTCCAGCGCGGGTCGCACCGCGGCGTCCACCTACGCGGTGCCCGCGGTGGTCGTGCTGCTGTCCTGGCTCGTCCTGGGCGAGACCCCGCCGCTCGCCGCGCTGCTCGGAGGCGCGCTCGCCCTGGCCGGAGTCGCGGTGGCGACGCTGCGGAGGCGCCCGAAGGCGGTCTGACCGGCGGCGGATGCTCCTCCACAGCCGCCCGATCGCGTCGAGTCCTCGGACGAGGCGGCTCGCGGGGATCCCGCGGGAGGGCCCGGGATATGCTGGGCGGACGTTCATCCCAGTCGGCGCCGAGCGCCAGGAACGGTGAGGATCCCGATGACCGAGGCCCTGCAGCCGCCCGTCCAGAACGCCCTCTCGCTCACGCCTCCGGAGCCGGTGGCAGCGGTGCCGACCACCTCGGCGCCGTCGATCGCGCCGAAGGTGCCGGAAGCCGCCCTGCCCGGCCTCGAGGCGAAGGTCGACGGCTACCTCGACACGCTCCTGGCGACGGAGTCCCGCAGCCCCGAGTTCGCGACGCGGGCCAACGACATCCGCACGATGGGCGACGCCGACATCCGCTCGGCCGCCGACTCGTCGAACCGGCTGCTGAGCACGCCGGTGCGCGCCCTCCAGGAGGGCGGGCTCTCCGAGGGGTCGACCATCGGCAAGACGCTGCTCGAGCTGCGCCGCACGGTGGAGGATCTGGACCCGTCCGAGGACAACCTGCAGAAGAAGATCCTGGGCTTCATCCCGTTCGGCAACAAGATCACCGACTACTTCCGCCGCTACGAGAGCGCCCAGTCGCACCTGAACGCGATCATCCAGGCCCTGTACGACGGGCAGGACGAGCTGCGGAAGGACAACGCGGCCCTGAATCTCGAGAAGCAGAACCTCTGGGAGACGATGACCCGTCTCAACGAGTACATCTACGTCGCCGAGCGGCTCGACGTGAAGCTCTCGGCGAAGATCGCCGAGCTCGACGCAACCGATCCGGAGCGGGCGAAGGCGCTGCGCGAGGACGTCCTCTTCTACGCGCGCCAGAAGCACCAGGACCTGCTGACCCAGCTGGCCGTGTCGATCCAGGGCTACCTCGCGATCGACGTCGTCATCAAGAACAACGTCGAGCTGATCAAGGGCGTCGACCGCGCGACGACCACGACCGTCTCGGCGCTGCGCACGGCGGTCATCGTGGCGCAGGCGCTCGCCAACCAGCGCCTCGTGCTCGATCAGATCACGGCGCTGAACACCACGACGTCCAACATGATCGAGGCCACCTCGCGCATGCTCGCCGACCAGTCCGCCTCGATCCAGTCGCAGGCCGCCTCGGCCACGGTCGGACTGCCGCAGCTGCAGGCCGCGTTCGCGAACATCTACCAGACGATGGACTCGATCTCGGACTTCAAGATCAAGGCGCTCGACAGCATGGCCCAGACCGTCGGAGTCCTGCAGACCGAGACGGCGAAGGCCGGCGAGTACGTCGAGCGGGCCCGCCGCAGCAACTCGGACATCGACGCGACGTCCTCGCTCGATCTCGGCCGCTAGCCGATGGGCTGGTTCTCCCGACTGTTCACGGGTGCCCCCGCGGCGCCGGAGGAGACCGCGCCCGCTCTGCCGAGCGTCCCGACGAGCGAGGACATCCTCGCGGCGCTCGACCGGGTCGGCACGCGGACGGAGGGCCGGGTGCCCGGCATCGTCGCGGCGCGCATCCAGCGGATCGACGAGACGGTCCGCGAGATGGTGCCCCGTCTCGACCGCCTCGGCGGGATGAGCCGGCAGGGCCACACCGTCGTCGCGACCGCGACCAGCTACCTCCCCGAGGCGGTGGAGGGCTACCTCCGCCTGCCGAGGGACTTCGCCGACCGCCGCGCCGTGCACAGGGGGAAGACCTCGCTGATGATCCTCTGCGACCAGCTCGACCTCCTCGGAGGCACGCTCGACCGCATCTCGGACGCCGTCTCGCGGCAGGACGCCTCGGCGCTGATCGCGCACGGGCAGTTCCTGGCCGAGAAGTTCACGGAGTCCTCGCTCTCCCCGAGCGGTCTCGACGCGCCTCCGCAGCCGGGAGCGCCGTCCGGATCCGGCTCGCTGACCCCGCCGAGCGCCTCGTGACCGCGCTCGCCCCGGCGCTGGACGCCCTCGTGCTCGCGGGGACGGCCGCCGGCCTCGACGCCGCGGCCGTCCGCGACGAGGGTGCGCGGCTGGCCGCCGCCGTCGCCGAGTCGATCCGCGGCGCCGGGCAGGACTGGCTCGCCGCGACCGGCGCGACGGGCGGTCTGGAGGCGTTCTTCACCGCCGCCTCGAGCGGCCGGCGCTGGCGGTCGGGGCCGACCGATCAGCTGGCCGCCCTGGTCGGCGCGGGCTCTCACCACTCCTCCGCCTACGCCCGCGCCCTGACCGAGGTCGTCTCGGCGGCCAGCGCTCTCGGCGACCCGGGCATCGGCGGCATCGCCTCCGCCTCCGCGACCGCCGCGGCCCAGCTCTCCGCCGTCCCGGGCGCCCGGGGCGCCGCTCCGACGACGAGCGGAGGAGTACCGCACACGACCGGCCGGACGCCGGACGGTGCCGCGAGCGCCGACCTGCCGACCGGTCTGCCCGCCGGCGTGCCCGGGGTCGACGAGATCCTCGAGCGCCTCCGCCGGACCGAGCACGACGGTCCGCAGGACGAGCCGGCGCCCGCCGCCGCTCCCGCCGCGGAGCCCGCCTCCGAGCCGGAGCCGCTCGACCCGCCGGAGTCCATCGACGACCTGCTCGCCGAGCTCGACGCGCTGATCGGCCTCGACCGGGTGAAGAGCGAGATCAAGCGGCAGACGCAGCTGCTCCGGATCGACACCCTGCGCCAGGCCGCCGGACTCAGCACGCCCACGCTCACCCGCCACCTCGTCTTCACGGGGAACCCCGGCACGGGCAAGACGACGGTGGCGCGGCTGGTCTCGCGGATCTACCGCTCGCTCGGCATCCTCTCGAAGGGCGTGCTCGTCGAGGTCGACCGATCGGAGCTGGTGGCCGGCTACCTCGGGCAGACCGCGACGAAGACCGCGGAGGTGATCGCCTCCGCGCGCGGCGGCGTCCTCTTCATCGACGAGGCCTACGCGCTCGCGCTCGACCAGTACGGCGCGGAGGCGGTCACCACCCTCGTGAAGGACATGGAGGACCACCGCGGCGACCTCGTCGTGATCGTCGCCGGCTACTCCGGGCCGATGCAGGGCTTCCTCGACACGAACCCGGGACTCGCCAGCCGCTTCTCGACCACGATCGACTTCGCCGACTACTCCGACGACGAGCTCTCGGCGATCTTCGGCCGCCTCGCCGCCTCCGCGGACTTCGAGCCGACGGAGGAGGCGCTCGCCGCGTTCGCGGGCCTCGCCTCGGCGCAGCAGCGCACGGAGGCGTTCGGCAACGGGCGCTGGGTCCGCAACGTCCTCGACGCGGCGATCGCCCGGCACGCCTGGCGCCTCCGCGACGTGGAGGAGCCGACGCTCGACGAGCTGCGCATCCTGCTCCCCGAGGACGTGGTGGAGAGCCCCGAAGCCTCGAGCAGCCCGGACGGAGCCGGCGACGACGACGAGGGCGCGGTCGACGGCTCTGAGGAGGCCTTCGGGCAGGCGGACGCCGCCCCGAGCGGCACGGCCGTCCCCGTCACCGACGACCCCGAGGAGGAGAGCCGTTGAGCACCGCACCCGCCGCGCCGCCCGCGCAGAGGATCCCCGAGCCGCCCCTCGTCCAGGTCGCCAACCGGCCGGCGCAGCGGAAGCCGTCGCTGCTGGCCCGCGCGACCGCGACCACTCCGGCCACCCTGCGCCTCCTGCTCGCCCTGACGGCGCTGGCGGCCGTGCTGTTCGGCGTGTTCGCGCAGCAGGCAGGAGCGATGCAGGCGCGCGCCGCGACGACGGCCCGGGAGCAGTCGGCGCAGCTGCTCGGCGTGCAGAACGTCCGCACGCTGCTGGTGGACGCCAACGCGATCGCGGCCAACACCTTCCTCGTCGGCGGACTGGAGCCGACCGAGCTGCGGGCGTCGTACGTCTCGAGCCTCACCGGCGCCGCCTCCGCGATCGCGGGGCTCTCGGCCGCCGACTCGGCGGACACCCGGGCCCTCGCCCGGGTCGCCAGCAGCATCACGACCTACAGCGGGCTGATCGAGCAGGCGCGAGCCAACAACCGGCAGGGCTTCCCCGTTGCCTCGGCGTACCTCGACCAGGCGTCGACTGCCCTCTCGGGAGACGGCGGCATCCTCGAGGACCTCGACGGGCTCGTCGACTCCGGTGCCGACCGGGTCGCGGCCGCCTACGACGCCGTCCGCTGGAGCGTCCTGCTCATGATCGGCTCGCTCGTGATGCTGGTCCTCCTCCTGGCGGCGCAGCTCTGGCTCGCCCGCCGTACGCACCGCTACCTCAACCGCCCGCTCGCCACGGGGACCGCCCTCCTGCTGGTCGTCGGCGTCGGCGGGGCGCTCGCCTACGGATCGGTCGCGGCGGACGCGGGGACGGCGCGGGTCGAGTCCTACCGCGAGGCGCTCACCGTGTCGAACGCGCTCATCGCCGCGAGCGACGCCAAGTCGCTCGAGAGCTTCACGCTGATCAAGCGCGGCTCCGGCGCCGCCCTCGAGGAGCGCTACACCCAGGCCGTCGACTCCGCCCGGGAGAAGCTCTCGGGCGACCTGCAGGACGAGCTGGCGAGGACACGGCTCGTCGACGAGTTCGGGCAGTGGCAGTCGTTCCACGAGGAGATCCGGCAGGCGGACGACGCCGGGAACTGGGACCAGGCCGTCCGCGTCGCCACGATCACCGGGAACGGCACGCCGAACGACCTCTTCACCACCTTCTCCGACGACGCCCGCGACGTGGTGCAGGAGAAGGCACTGGCCGCCGCCACCACGCTCGACAGAGGTGCGGAGTTCGCGACCCTCGTCTCGTGGATCCTGCTGGCGGCCGGTCTCGCCGGAGCCGTGTTCGCCTGGCGCGGCATCGCCCAGCGACTGGAGGAGTACCGATGAACCGCCTGCGCGCCGCCGCCCTCGCCCTGGCCACCGCCGCGGCTCTCGCCCTCACCGGCTGCACGACGGGGGCGGACGACCTCGGCACGCCCCTCGCCGCGGCGACCCCGACTCCGACGGCGAGCGCGTCCGCTCCCGCCGCTCCTGCCGCGGCGGACTGCTCGCCCTCGGCGGTCACCTCCTACGCGCCGACCGGCGTGACCGACAGCACCAGGCTCGCGGAGATCCGCGGGCGCGGGACCCTGCGCGTCGGCGTCTCGGCCGACACCCTCCTGATGAGCGCCCGCAACCCGATCACGGGGGCGATCGAGGGCTTCGACGTCGACATCGCCCGCGAGGTCGCCCGGGCGATCCTCGGCAGCGACTCCATCGACTACGTCGTGATCACCTCCGCTCAGCGCCTCCCCGCGCTCACCGGCGGCGACGGCGCCCCGCAGGTCGACATGGTGGCTCGCACCCTCACGATGACCTGCGATCGCTGGAGCTCGATCGCCTTCTCGTCCGAGTACTACGACGCCGGCCTCAAGGTGCTCGTCTCCGACGACCCCGACGGCGTCCCGATCACGGGCATCGGCGACCTCGACGGCGAGAGGGTCTGCGCGCCCAGCGGCACCACGACGCTCAGCCGCCTGCAGAACGACTACCCGGAGGTCGAGGCCGTCGAGGCCGCCACGCACTCGCAGTGCCTCGCCCTCTTCCAGGCAGGAGAGGTCGACGCCATCGCGGGCGACGACACGATCCTCGCGGGCTTCGTGGCGCAGGACCCTTACGCGAAGGTCGTCGGCGACGCCCTGAGCTCGGAGCCCTACGGCCTCGGCCTGCCCGCCGACGACCCCGACTTCGTGCGCTTCGTCAACGCCTCGCTCGAGAGCATCCGCAGCGACGGCCGCTGGCAGAGCATCTACGAGCGCTGGCTCGGGGTCCTCGGCGAGGCCTCGCCGCCGGCCCCGGTGTACGGCCGATGAGCACCGGTCTCGCGGAGGGGACCCCCGTCGCTCCGGGCCGGCTGGGGGAGGCCGCGCCGCAGCGCGAGCTCTTCGAGTACCTCGCCGCTCTCACCCGCTGGCTCCAGCGGACCACGCGCGAGCTCTCGCGGCTGGACGCCGCCGCGCTGGCGTCGCCGCAGGCCGAGAACTACACGGCCGACGTGGTGCTCGCCCAGTCGCTCCGCGAGTCCGTCACCCGGCGCCTCGCCGAGCTCGAGGCGGTCTGGGACTCCGGCCGCGTCGACGTCGTGGCGCGCGAGCGGATGTCGCAGCTGATCTGGGGCCGTCTCGACGCCTCCGGGAGCGGCGCGGTCTCGCTGGTGGAGGCGGTGCGCCTCTGCGACGCGGTCGTCGGCCAGCTGCGCTCCCGGCTCGAGCTCGACCCCAGCGGCACCGACGTCGCCGGGCGGATCGTGGGGGTGCGCGCCGAGATCGAGCGCTGCCGCGACCTCACCCGTGACGGCGGCGGCACGGTCGACCGCGAGCGGGCGGAGCGGGTCGCCGTGCTGCGCTCCCGCCTCGACGCGCTCGCCGAGCGGGCGGGTCGGGGAGCCGACGTGTCGGGGCCGCTCGGCCAGCTCGAGAGCGACTCCGCCCGGCTCGAGCGCGACCTGATCATCGCCGCGTCCGAGCGGCGCGGACTCGAGCGCGACCGCCGTCGGGCGCGCGAGCTGGCGGAGGCGGCCGAGCGCCGCGAGGCGCCGCTGCGCGAGCTCGTGGCCCGCTGCCGCCGCGAGATCGCCGACCCGCCGCGGCTGGCCGTGCCCGACGTCTCCCGGCTGGGCGATCCTCCGTCCGACCGCGAGGCGCTCGACGCGCACCTCGCCCGGCTCACCGCCGTCGGCCGCGCGTTCGACGCGGTCGAGGCCGCCTACACCTCGCCGCTGCGCGAACGGGCCGCCCTCGGCTTCCGCCTCCGGGCGCTGCGGGAGCGTGCCGAGGGCAACGGCCGCGCTGCCACCGCCGTCGGCGTCGCGGCCGAGGAGGAGGTGCGCGCAGCCCTCGACACGGTGCCGTGCTCCGTCCCGCTCGCCCGCCACCTGGTCGAGCAGTACGACGTCGTCACCCGCGACCTCCCGCACCCCGACCCCGCGCACCACCGGAAGGCCACCCCATGAACGGCGCCCCCTGCACCGCGACTCCCGGCTGCACCGGGACGATCGAGGACGGCTACTGCAACGTCTGCGGCCTCCCGCCCGAGGAGGGCGCCGCCGCCTCCACGCCGACCGCGCGCCGCGCCGCTCCGGCCTCCCCGCCGGCCACCGCCTCCGCCGCCTTCGGCACCGGCTTCGTCGAGGGCACCCCCGGCGCCACGGCACCCGGGCCCGCGGAGGAGTCGGCCACCGCGCGCAGCACGCGCACCTCCTCCGCCCGCCTCGCCACCGCCGCCCTCGGCTCCGCCCGCACGGCGCAGACCGGCTCGAAGGTCACCCGCCGCGTCGGCACCACCTCGACCCGACTGCGCGGCCCGAGGCTCGGCGCCGGGCTCACCACCGTCCCGTCCCGCCCGGCCGCCGACCCGATGGCCGCTCTGATGACCGAGGCGGTCCTCCCCGAGCGCAAGCGCTTCTGCTCGCACTGCGGCACCGCCGTCGGCCGCGGGCGCGACGGTCGGCCCGGCCGCACCGAGGGGTTCTGCCCCAACTGCCGCACGCCGTTCTCGTTCACACCGCAGCTGGTGAAGGGCGACGTGGTCGGCGGCCAGTACGAGGTCGTCGGCTGCCTGGCCTACGGCGGCCTCGGCTGGATCTACCTCGCGCGCGACCGGAACGTCTCGGGGCGCTGGGTGGTGCTCAAGGGCCTGCTCAACTCCGGCGACCCCGATGCGTACGCGGCGGCCGTCACCGAGCGCCGATTCCTGGCCGAGGTCGAGCACCCGCTGATCGTCGAGATCTACAACTTCGTCCTGCACGACGGCGCCGGCTACATCGTGATGGAGTACGTCGGCGGGCCGAGCCTCAAGCAGATCCTGAAGGAGCGGCTGGACGCCAACGGCGGCGCCGCGGATCCGCTGCCGGTGGACCAGGCGCTCGCCTTCGTGCTCGAGGTCATGCCCGCCTTCGCCTACCTGCACGACCACGGCCTGCTCTACTGCGACTTCAAGCCGGACAACATGATCCAGGTGGGCGACCAGGTCAAGCTGATCGACCTCGGCGGAGTGCGCCGGATCGACGACGAGGACTCCGCCATCTACGGCACCGTCGGCTACCAGGCTCCGGAGGTCGCCGACCTCGGTCCCTCGGTCGCCTCCGACGTCTACACGATCGGCCGAACGCTGGCCTCGCTGGTGCTCGACTTCCGCGGCAACCAGACGACCTTCGTCGCCTCGCTGCCGCCCGTGTCGGAGACGCCGCTGTTCCAGCGCTACGACTCCTTCTACCGCCTGATCGCGAAGGCATGCGCTCCCGACCCGCAGGACCGCTTCGCCACGGTGGACGAGATGCGCGGCCAGCTGCTCGGAGTGCTGCGCGAGGTCGTCGCGACCGACCGCGGTCCCGGACACCCCGCGCTGCACTCGACGGAGTCGGCCCTGTTCGAGGCGCCCGTGGCCGACGTGGTCGACCGCGTCCCGCCGTGGGACGCGCTGCCGGCGCTCCGCCGCGACGAGTCCGATCCCGCCCGGTCGTGGCTCGCGGGCGTGAACGTCGCCGACCCGATCGTGCGCCTGCGCGCTCTCGCGCTCGCGCCCACCGTGACGGTCGAGGTGCGGCTCGCCCGCGCCCGGGCGGCGATCGAGGCGCAGCGCTGGGAGGAGGCGGCCCGCGCGACGGGCGAGATCCTCACGGAGGACCCGTGGGAGTGGCGGGCGGTCTGGATGAGCGGTCTCGCGCAGCTCGCGCGCGGCGACGACATCGGGGCCCGCGCCTCCTTCAACACCGTCTACGGGCAGGTCCCCGGCGAGCTCGCCCCGAAGCTCGCGCTCGCCGCGGCGTGCGAGGCGAGCGGTGAGCCCGAGGTCGCCGAGTCCCTCTACGTGATCTGCGCCCGCGCCGACGCGAACTACACGGCACCCGCCGCCTTCGGTCTCGCGCGGGTGCGGCAGCTGCGCTCCGACCTCGACGGGGCGCTCGACGCGCTCGACATCGTCGCGCCCACGCGCTCCTCCTACTCCGACGCGCGCCGCCGCCGGGCGGAGCTGCTGGCGGAGTCGGGCCGCGGGCTGCCCGCGCTCTCGGCCGCCCTCGCGAGCGTCGACTCCGTGTCGATCGATCAGCGGACCCGCCTCGAGCTCACGACTCAGGTCCTCGCCTCCGCCCTCGAGCTGGTGCGGCGCGACGGCCCGGCCGAGGGAGCGACCCTCGGCGGGGTCGAGGCGAACGAGGCCGCCATCCGCGACGGCCTCGAGGCCTCCTACCGCGCGCTCGCCGCCTCCACTCGCGAGCGCGACGAGCGCCTGCGCCTCGTCGACCGGGCCAACGAGGTCCGACGCTGGACGCTGACATGAGCGGCGCGCTGTCGACTCCCTGCCCGAACTGCGGCGAGCCGGTCACGACCGGCGACGCCTTCTGCGAGGCCTGCGGGACGCCGCTGATCGTCGCGGCCGCCCCCTCCGCTCCGCCCGTCGCCGTAGGAGGATCTGCCACCTGCGTCTACTGCGGGGGAGCGGTCGCCGAGGACGGCTACTGCGAGCAGTGCGGACGCCCCGCTCCGACCGAGCGCGAGCACTGGGCCGAAGCGCCGCACCCGCTGGTCGGCGGCGTCTGCGACCGCGGGCTCCGGCACCCGGCCAACGAGGACGCGATGGCGCTCGGGGCGGTCATTGGCGCCGACGGCTCTCTGAGGACGGCGCTGCTCGTGGTCTGCGACGGGGTCTCCTCGACCCCCGACTCCGACAAGGCGTCGCTCGCCGCGGCCCGTGCGGCACTCAGTGCGCTGCAGGCCGAGGTCGGCGGGGAGAGCGCGGGAGCGGACCGCTGGCGCGCGCTGCTGCAGATGGCCACCGCGCGCGCCTCCGGAGCGATCGACGCGGCCGTGCCCGAGAAGCGGTCGAATCCGCCCTCGTGCACCTTCACCGCGGCGGTGCTGGACGGCGCGCTGCTCGTCACGGGCAACGTGGGCGACAGCCGCAGCTACTGGATGCCGGACGCGGGCGAGCCGCGGCAGCTCACGGTCGACGATTCGTGGGCGCAGGAGCAGATCGCCTCGGGAGTGCCGCGGGAGCAGGCCGAGACGGCGCCCGACGCTCACGCCATCACCCGCTGGCTCGGCGCCGACGCGCACGACGAGGAGCCGCGGGTCGCCTCCGAGGAGCTGACCGAGCCGGGCTGGGTGCTGGTCTGCTCCGACGGGCTCTGGAACTACGCGTCCGCCGCCGAGGACCTCGCGCGCGTGCTGCGCGAGGCGCAGGAGAGGGTGGGCGCGGATCCGGTCACGCTCGCGGAGGCGCTGGTCGCCTGGGCGAACGAGCGCGGCGGGCACGACAACATCACGGCCGCGCTGGCGCGGTTCGACCCGGCGGGTGCGGCGGAGACTGCGGCTGAAGCGTCCGCTGCCGAGGTGAACGGTGAGGAGACCGGTACAGCCGAGCAGGATGCTGCCGACTCCGGTGCCGATCCCGATGGTGCGGAGCCGGACACCGCGGAGCCGGACGCTGCCGGCGCCGGCGCCGCCGACCTCGGCGCTGCGGGCCCGAGCGCGGCCGACCCCGCCGCCTCGAGCCCCGATTCGGCGACGCCCTCGCCCGACGCCTCCCGTCCCACCGACTGAGCGCGCCGATCCGTCCAGACCACCCCTCCACCGCTGGACGGATCGGCACCCCCGCGGCCGTGATCACGCCCCTACAGTCGTCGCCATGAGCATCGCCGAGCCCGCCACCGCCCTGTCCGTCGTCGGCCACTGGATCGACGGGGCTCCCTCGGCCTCCTCGTCCGGCCGCACCGCTCCCGTCTACGACCCGGCGCTGGGAGTCGCGACCAAGGAGGTCGCGCTCGCCGACTCCGCCGAGGTGGACGCCGCCGTCGCCTCCGCGAAGGCCGCCTTCCCCGCCTGGCGCGACACGTCGCTCGCGAAGCGGCAGCAGATCGTCTTCCGCTTCCGCGAGCTCCTCGAGGCGAAGAAGCAGGAGCTCGCCGAGCTGATCACGTCGGAGCACGGCAAGGTCGTCTCGGACGCGCTCGGCGAGATCACTCGCGGCCAGGAGGTCGTGGAGTTCGCGACCGGGCTCGCGCACCACCTCAAGGGCGAGTACTCGGAGCAGGTCTCCACGGGCGTCGACGTCTACTCGACCAAGCAGCCGCTGGGCGTGGTCGGGATCATCTCCCCCTTCAACTTCCCGGCGATGGTGCCGATGTGGTTCTTCCCCATCGCCATCGCCGCCGGCAACACCGTCGTGGTGAAGCCCTCCGAGAAGGACCCGTCCCCGGCGATCTGGCTCGGCGCCCTCTGGAAGGAGGCCGGCCTTCCCGACGGCGTCTACACGGTGCTCAACGGCGACAAGCAGGCCGTCGACGGGCTGCTCGAGCACTCCGACGTGCGCTCGATCTCGTTCGTCGGCTCCACCCCGATCGCGCAGTACGTCTACGAGACGGGCACGAAGCACGGCAAGCGGGTGCAGGCGCTGGGCGGGGCGAAGAACCACATGCTGGTGCTCCCCGACGCGGACCTGGACCTCGTCGCCGACTCCGCCATCAACGCCGGCTTCGGCTCGGCGGGGGAGCGGTGCATGGCGATCTCGGTCGTCGTCGCGGTCGAGCCCGTCGCCGACGAGCTCATCACCAGGATCCAGGACAGGGCGTCGAAGCTGCGCATCGGCGACGGCCGCCGTGGCTGCGACATGGGCCCGTTGATCACCGAGGCGCACCGCGACAAGGTCGCCTCCTACATCGCGATCGCGGAGGAGGACGGCGCGGAGGTCGTCATCGACGGCCGCGGCATCGAGGTGGACGGCGACGCGAACGGGTTCTGGCTCGGCCCGACCCTGCTCGACAAAGTCCCCACCACCTCCCGCGCCTACACGGAGGAGATCTTCGGCCCGGTGCTCTCCATCGTCCGCGTCGCCTCCTACGAGGAGGGCGTCGCGCTGATCAACAACGGCGCGTTCGGCAACGGCACGGCCATCTTCACCAACGACGGAGGAGCGGCCCGTCGCTTCCAGAACGAGGTCGAGGTCGGCATGATCGGCATCAACGTCCCCATCCCCGTCCCCGTCGCCACGTTCTCCTTCGGCGGCTGGAAGGCGTCCCTCTTCGGCGACACCAAGGCCCACGGAGCAGAAGGCGTCCGCTTCTTCACCCAGCAGAAGGCCATCACCAGCCGCTGGCTCGACCCCTCCCACGGCGGCATCAACCTCGGGTTCCCGCAGAATTCATAGGCTCTCTCCTCCTGGCGTCGTCGATCGCCCGCAGTCGGCCTGGGAGGGTGGTCGCGTCTCGCAGAGCGTCCTGCGTTCCGCGCACGTCGATCCGCTGAGACGCGGATCGCCGGTTGCGCTCCGCGGCGCTCGTGAGGCTCTCTCCTCCTGGCGTCGTCGATCGCCCGCAGTCGCGGCGCTGGTGAGCCTCTCTCCTCCTTCGTCGTCGATCGCCCGCAGTCGGCGTGGGAGGGTGGTTCCGTTTTCGAGGGCGTCGAACGTTCCGCGCACGACGATCCGCTGGAACGCGGATCGCCGGTTGCGCTCCGCGCCGGCGGGACGCGCTCGGTCGACCGGAGAGGCTCCTGAGCACCGCCGAGCGCAACCGTCGATCCGCGTGTGAGCGGATCGTCGTGCGCGGTACGCGACCCGCTCTGCGGAACGCGACCAACCTCCCCGGCCGACCGCGGCCGATCGACGACGCAGGAGGAGAGAGGCTCTTGAGCACCGCGCAACCGGCGATCCGCGTGGGAGCGGATCGTCGTGCGCGGTACGCGACCCGCTCTTCCCATCGTCCCCACCTTCTGAGGCCGACCGCGGCCGACCGACGACGAAGGAGGAGAGAGGCTATGAGTGCAGCCGCAGCGCCGTCCAGAGCTCGGTGCGGGCGGAGACGTCGTCGAGGTCGAGGCCGAGGGCGCGCTCGACGGCGGTGATGCGGTTGCGGAGGGTGTGACGGTGCACGCCGAGGTCGCGGGCGGCGGGCTCCCAGGCGCCGTTGCGGCGGAGCCAGACGCGGGCGCTCTCGAGCAGCACGGCTCCCTCGGGGGTCAGCAGCGGTGAGAGCATCCGGCGGGCGAGCGGTGCTGCTCCGGCGGCGGCGAGAAGCCCGATCATCCCCTCGGCGGCGACGTCCTCGAAGCGGACCACCGTCCTGTCTCCTGTCCGCTCGGCGGCGCGCCGCGCCTCCTCGAGGCCCCGGTCCAGGTCGGACCAGCCGATCGGGGCGGAGGCGCCGGCGCTCGCGCCGTGCCGCTCCAGCACGGCGGTCAGCGGCCCGAGTCCGTCGGCGGCGGCCACGGCGACGAGCGAGCCGTCCCTCTCGGCGAAGAACAGGCGCGCGCCGTCCTCCTCCGCCACGACCTCCAGCTCGTCGAGGAGCGAGTCGCCGTGCACGGGCGTGCTCAGCACGACCACCCGCACGGGCTCGGCGGGCAGCGGGCTCCCCAGGCGCCGTGCGGTGCTCTCGGCGACGTCGAAGGCTCCCGCGGCCAGCAGCTCGAGCAGTCCGGAGCGCAGCTGCCGGCGGGAGGAGTCCAGCGCGCGCCGCTGCTCCAGCGCGATGCTCGCCAGGGCTATGACGCTCGCGACGAGGTCGCTGCCCGCCGGGTCCAGGGGCGTGCCGGTGCCCACGGCGAGCACCCCGCGCAGGTGGTCGCGGCGCCCGATCGTCTGCAGCGTCACTCCGCCGCCGTCGTCGAGTCGGAGTCCCGCTCGGCTGCCGCGGGTCAGGGCGTGCCTCGCGGCCGCGGCGACCGCCTCCTCCGCCGGCACGTCGAGCCGGGTGGGCAGGTGCACCCTCTGCCCGGCGGCGTCGTAGAGGGCGACCCAGCAGTCCAGCTGCCGCTCCAGCTCGGTGAGGATCGCCGCGAGCCCGTCCGGCCGCAGCGCCGCGCGGGCGACCCGCCGCTGCGCCTCGAGCGACCATTCCAGCCGCTCGCGCTGCTCCCGCGAGATCACGTCGGCGACGAAGCGGATGATCCCCATGAACGGAGTCAGGTCCGCCACCTCCAGCAGCGGCAGGCCCTGGCGCTCGCACGCCGTGACGAGAGCGGCGGGCACCTCGTCGTGCACGATGCGGGTGGCGAAGCCGAGCGCGCGGATGCCGCGGCCGCGCAGCCGGGCGACGTACTCCTCCGAGAACTCGGCGCTGTCGTGCCCGGTGAAGTGGACGCCGTCGGTCAGCAGCAGCTGGCCCGACTCGAGCCAGGGCGTCGGATCGACGAGGTCCGAGGAGTGCGCCCACACCAGAGGGGCGTCGAGGTCGGCCTCGTCGTGGACGCCGGCGAGCACGCGGAGGCGGAAGGCCGGTTCGGCCAGCAGATCGCGGACGGTCGCGGGCATGCGCGGCTCCCTTCGACGTTCCGTCCATTGTAGGGTCCGCGGATCGACGGATCCGCACGCCCGCTTCCGAGGTGCGCGCGGCACGATGGGGAGCATGACGTCCTCGACCGCCCCCACCGTCCGCGACAACGCCTCGGTCACCGCCGCCGACCGGTCCCGCGTGTTCCACTCCTGGTCGGCGCAGGGCGCGCTGAACCCGCTGCCGATCGCGGGCGGTCTCGGCGCCGAGGTCTGGGACGTCGACGGCACCCGCTACCTCGACTTCTCGAGCCAGCTCGTCAACGTCACCATCGGCTACCAGCACCCGAAGGTCGTCGCCGCGATCCAGGAGCAGGCGGGCGTCCTCACCACCGTCGGCCCCGCCTACGCGAACGAGACCCGCGCCGAGGCGGCCCGCCTGATCACCGAGCGGGCGCCCGAGGGCATGGAGAAGGTCTTCTTCACCAACGGCGGCGCGGACGCGAACGAGAACGCGATCCGCATGGCGCGGCTGTTCACCGGCCGCGACAAGGTCGTCTCGCTGTACCGCTCGTACCACGGCAACACGGGAGCGGCGATCGTCTCGACCGGCGACTGGCGCCGCATCCCGAACGAGTACTCCCGCGGGCACGTGCACGCCTTCGGGCCCTACCTGTACCGCAGCGAGTTCTGGGCCGAGACCCTCGAGCAGGAGTGCGAGCGCGCCCTCCACCACCTCGAGCGCGTCGTGCAGGCGGAGGGGCCGGAGTCGATCGCCGCGTTCCTCCTCGAGACCATCCCCGGCACCGCCGGCGTGCTCACCCCGCCGCCCGGCTACCTCGCGGGTGTGCGCGAGATCGCCGACCGGTACGGCATCCAGCTGATCCTCGACGAGGTCATGGCGGGCTTCGGCCGCACGGGGGAGTGGTTCGCCTTCGACGCCTTCGACGTGCGCCCCGATCTGATCACCTTCGCGAAGGGCGTCAACTCGGGCTACGTCCCGATCGGCGGCGTCGTCATCTCGGATCCGATCGCCCACCACTTCGACGAGCGCGTCTTCCCCGGCGGTCTCACCTACTCGGGCCACCCGCTCGCCGCGGCCAGCGTCGTCGCGACGCTCGAGGCGATGGAGGAGGAGGGGATCGTCGACAACGCGCGCACCATCGGCTCGGAGCACCTGGCCCCCGGCCTGGCGGCGCTCGAGGCGAAGCACGACCTGATCGGCGAGGTCCGGGGCTCCGGAGTGTTCTGGGCCCTGGAGCTGGTCACCGACCGGGCCGCGCGCACCCCGCTGCCGGCGGCCTCCGTCGCCCGCCTCAAGACCGACCTGCTGTCTCACGGTCTCCTGCCCTTCACCGCCGACAACCGGATCCACGTGGTCCCGCCGGCCGTCATCACCCCCGCTGAGGTCGCCCGCGGCCTCGGCATCCTCGACGACGCCCTCACCGCCTTCAGCGGCTGACCGCACTCCGTTCCGCAGGCGGCGGCGTCCTCGCGAGGCGTGTCCGGGGATCCGCGTTCCAGCGGATCCCCGTCGCCGTGCGCCTGCCGCTCTTCGGGACCCGGCCGCGCGCTCGGGCCGACTGCGGGACGCCGCGCGGGGAGCGGCGTCCTCGCGAGGCGTATCCGGGGATCCGCGTTCCAGCGGATCCGCGTCGTCGTGCGCGTCCCGCTCCTCGGGACCCGGCAGCGCGCTGGAGCCGACTGCGGGACGCCGCGCGGGGAGCGGCGTTCTCGCGAGGCGTATCCGGGGATCCGCGTTCCAGCGGATCCGCGTCGTCGTGCGCGTCCCGCTCCTCGGGACCCGGCAGCGCGCTGGAGCCGACTGCGGGACGCCGCGCGGGGAGCGGCGTTCTCGCGAGGCGTATCCGGGGATCCGCGTTCCAGCGGATCCGCGTCGCCGTGCGCGTCCCGCTCCTCGGGACCCGGCCGCGCGCTCGGGCCGACTGCGGGACGCCGCGCGGGGAGCGGCGTCCTAACCAGCGGCGTCCTCGCGAGGCGTATCCGGGGATCCGCGTTCCAGCGGATCCGCGTCGCCGTGCGCGACCCGCTCCTCGGGACCCGGCCCCGCGCTGGAGCCGACTGCGGGACGCCGCGCGGGGAGCGGCGTCCTAACCAGCACTGTGCAAGGCGAACGCCGTCACGAACCCGAGGACCGCGTACAGCCCGGTGAGCACGTCGTCGCGGTCGAACGCCTCGGGGATCATCGTGTTCGAGATCATGGCGAGGATCGCGCCGGCGGCGACGGTCGTCACGAAGGCCACGACCGCGCCCGGTGCGGTGGCGAAGACCAGGAAGCCGACCAGCGCCGCGGCGGCCGAGATCGCGGCGATTCCGCCCCAGACGGTGAAGACGTAGCGGGCGGAGCGGCCGTCGGCTTTCATGCCGACGGTCGAGGACAGGCCCTCGGGGAGGTTCGAGATCGCGACCGCGGCGACGATGGGCACGCTGATCGCCGCTCCCGCTCCGCCCTGGGCGACTGAGAGGCCGAGCACGATCGATTCGGGGACCCCGTCGATCAGGGCGCCGGCCGCGATGGCCGCGCCTCCTCCTCCGCCCGACCCCTTCGCGCTCTTGCGGTTCCCCGCGCCGGCGCGGGTGAGCAGCGCGTCCGCGCCGACGAAGACGACGGCTCCCGCGAGCGTGCCGAGGATCGTCGGGAGCAGTCCTCCGTCGTCCGCCGCCTCCTGCACGAGCTCGTAGGCGAGCGCCGAGATCAGCACCCCTGCTCCGAACGCGGAGATCGCGGCGGTGAGCTTCGGGGGCACGCGCACGAACCAGGCGAGCGCGGCGCCGATCAGGAGGGTGGCGCCGCCGATGGCGCCGCTGGCGAGGGCGAGGGTCCAGGGAGGCACGGCTCCACCCTGGCACCGGCGGTGTCCGGCCGCGGCGGGCTTGACGGGGGCGCTCCGGCGGCGCTCGACCCGCCTCCGCCCGCCCCGACAGCTGTCGTGCAGGCGTCGGGCCGCGATGCCCGGCCGATCCTCGGCGATGGAGGGCCGCTCGGGCCGGGCGTCCCCGTAAACTGCCGGAATGGCGGAGTTCAGCGCGAGTGTTTTCCAGAACGAGTTCCTCTCGGACGGCGCCACCGACGTGCACGCCATCGTCACGGTGACCGCGTCCGGCACGGGGGTCGCCGGGTCCGACGGGGCCGCGGCCGAGATCATCATCGTCGACTGCTCCGGATCGATGACCGGCGAGAACATGACGGCCGCGAAGCGCGCCGCCGCCGTGGCCGTCGACCAGATCCTGGACGGCACCTTCTTCGCCGTCGTGGCCGGATCCGAGCGCGCCGACCGCGCCTTCCCGTACCCCAACGCCACCGTCTCGATGGTGCGGATGGAGCCGGGGGCGCGGGCCGCGGCGAAGGAGGCGATCGGCTACCTCCAGGCCGACGGCGGCACCGCGATGGGCACCTGGCTGACCCTCGCCCGCCAGCTGTTCGCGACCGTGCCGGAGGCGACGCAGAGGCACGCGATCCTCCTCACCGACGGCAAGAACGAGCACGAGTCGCGGATGCAGCTGGACGCGGCGATCCGCGCGGCGTCGGGCGACTTCCAGTGCGACGTGCGCGGCGTCGGCTCCCGCTGGATCGTCGAGGAGGCGCGCACCATCGCGAGCGCCCTGCTGGGCACCGTGGGCCTGATCGCGAACCCGGCCGACATGGCTGCCGACTTCGAGTCGCTGATGCGGGCGTCGATGGGCCGGGGAGTCGCCAACGGCGAGCTCCGCGTCTGGACTCCGCAGGGCGCGCAGCTGCTCTTCGTCCGCCAGGTCGCTCCGAACCTCGAGGACCTCAGCTCCCGGCGGAACGCCGTGAACCCGCTCACCGGCGCCTACCCGACCGGCGCCTGGGGCGACGAGTCGCGGGAGTACCACGTGGCGGTCCGGGTCGCGTCGAAGCCGGTCGGCTCGGAGCAGCTCGCCGCGCGGGTGCAGCTCAGCGTGCGCGACGAGGTGGTCGCCTCCGCCCTGGTGAAGGCGCGCTGGACGGACGACTCCGCCCTGACCGCCCGCATCGACCCCGCCGTCGCCCACTACACCGGCCAGACCGAGCTCGCCTCCGCGATCCAGGATGGGCTCGCGGCCAAGGCGCGGGGCGACGAGGCGACCGCCACGGTCAAGCTCGGGCGGGCGGTGCAGCTCGCCTCCGTCACCGGGAACGACGAGGCGACCGCGAAGCTGCGGAAGGTCGTCGAGATCGACAACCCGAACGAGGGCACCGTGCGGCTCAAGCGCGGCGTGGACCGCCTCGACGAGATGGCGCTGGACACCGCGTCGACCAAGACCACGCGGGTGCGCAAGTGAGCTTCCGCTGCCCCGAGGGGCACACCTCGCAGTCCGGGGACTACTGCGACGTCTGCGGGGCGCCCATCGGTGCCGCTGCGGCCCCGTCGCCCGCTCCCGCCGCGCCGACCACCGCGATCCCGACCGGCCCCTCGGTCTGCCCGCACTGCTCGTTCCCGAACGAGCCCGGCGCCCTGTTCTGCGAGAACTGCGGCTACGACTTCACGACCGGCTCCCTCCCCGAGGCCGATCCGTTCACCTCCTCCGGCGCCGTCCGCGCTCCGGGCGAGGTCGGCGGCTCCGCGACGCCGTCGGGGGACCCGGCCCAGCACCTGGGCGAGGCGCCCGCGCCGCAGGCCGATCCCGCGGCTCCGACCGAGCTGGTCCCGGAGCAGGAGGCCGGCTTCGACACCCCCGTCGCGACCGCGCCGCCCGCCGCTCCGCCGACCGAGGTGATCCCGGAGGCCCCTGCACCCGAGGCCGCAGCCCCCGACCCGGCACCCGGGGCCTCAGCGTCGGAGGAGGAGGCTGCGTCCGCGCCGGCCACCGGCTCCGCCCGCCCCGCCGCCGCCTCCGCGGACCCGGACCGCCCGTGGATCGCCGAGCTCTGGGTCGACCCGGAGTGGTACGCCGAGCAGCGCGCCGACGACCCCATGCCCTCGCCCGGCCCGCCCGCGACCGTCGTCCTCCGCGAGCGCACCCTGCTCGTCGGCCGCCCGTCCGTTTCCCGCGGCATCTCGCCGCAGGTGGACTGCGGCTCCGACTCCGGTGTCTCGCGGCGCCACTGCCAGCTGAGCACCGACGGCTACCGCTGGTGGGTCGAGGATCTGCAGTCGGCGAACGGCACGTACCTCGCCCCGGCCGGGGCGCCGCTCCCGCAGTCGCCGATCGCCGCCGGGCAGCGCCGCGAGGTCGAGGAGGGCGACCGGATCTACGTGGGCGCCTGGACGCGGATCGTGCTCCGTCCCGCGTTCCCCGGCGAGGCCTAGGGCCCCGCGCCCGGTCGGTCAGCGACCGGCGAGCGCTCCGAGCATCCACGACAGCGCCGCGATCGCGCCGACGCCGACCACGCTCGAGCCGATGATCACGGAGCGCCGGATCCGTGCCGCGCGCGAGTCCGAGGCGGTCGGCGGGCCCGAAGCCGAGCCCGTCGTCATCCCGCCGCGGAGCCGGTGCGCGACCTCGTCGGCGGTCGGCCGCTTCTCCGGGTCCCTCTGTGTCATCGAGGTCAGCAGCGCCCGCCACTCCGCCGGCAGGGTGTCGGGCACGGAGGGGCTGCGGTGGAGGCGGGCGATCGCCGCCTCGAGGACGGTGCCCGAGTACTCCCGGTGTCCGGTGATCGCCTCGAGGAGGACCAGGCCGAGGGAGAAGACGTCGCTCGCTCCGCTGATCGGCTCGCCCGCGACCTGCTCCGGGCTGACGAAGCTCGCGGTGCCGATCACGACGCCGTCGCTGGTGAGGCGGGAGCCGTCCATGAAGTGGGCCACGCCGAAGTCGGTGAGCTTGGCGGTGCGGGCGTAGCCGCTGGAGGCGACCTCGCTGACCAGGATGTTCGCGGGCTTCACGTCGCGGTGCACGACGCCGCGCTCGTGCAGGTAGGCCAGGGCCTCGGCGAGCTGCGTGCCGATCGCCGCGACCTCCGCCGCCGGGAGGGGGCCGGACTCGAGCCGCGCCTCCATCGTGGGGTCGGCGACGAGCTCCATCACGACGTAGCGGCGGACCTCGCCGCCGAAGTTGTGCAGCCCCGCGTCGAAGAGGTTGACGATGCCGGGGTGGGCGAAGGAGCTCAGCATCCGCACCTCGCGCTCCTGGCGGGCCACGTCCTCGGGGTTCGAGGCCTCCGCGCGGAACACCTTCACGGCGACCTCGCGCTGCACGGTCTCGTCGCGGGCCCGGTAGACCGAGCCCATCCCGCCGGAGCCGATGCGCTCGATCAGGTAGTAGCGGCCGGCCACCTTCTGCTGGGCGGCGTTCGCGGCGACGGTACTCATGGCGATCCCGCCTTCCGCTCGAACGGTGCGCTCCGGAGCGCACGAGGTGGGCGCCTGCGACGACGGTACCGCGGGGCGGCGCCGGCCGGGTCGGCGGAACGGGGGGATTGACACTCCCGGCCCCGGACGGGGGGACGAATGGCCGCTCAGCGCACCGATCCGCACCCCCGGCCGCGGGGTCAGCGGAGGCCGCTGCGCGCGAAGCCCTGCACGAAGTAGCGCTGGAACACCAGGAACAGCACCACCATCGGCACGACGTTCACCAGGGCGAACGCCATGGTCGCTCCGTAGTCGCTGCCGAACTGCCCCTGGAGGAAGAGCAGCCCGATCGGGAGCGTGAACAGCGCGTTCTCCTTCAGGGCGATGAGCGGCCAGGCGAAGTCGTTCCAGGAGCCGAGCAGCGACATGAAGAAGAGCACGGCGATGAGCGGCTTCGAGAGGGGGAGGACGATGGCCGTGAACACGCGGAAGTGCCCGGCGCCGTCGATCCGGGCCGCCTCGATCAGGTCCCGCGGGATCGCGAGGATGAACTGCCGCGCCAGGAACAGCCCGAACGCCGAGGCCGCCGTCGGCAGGATCACCGCCCAGTAGCTCCCGTAGAGGCCGAGGTCGGTGACGAGCCGGAACAGCGCCACCATGATCACCTGCACGGGCAGGGTGAGCGTCGACAGGGCCAGGAGGAAGAGCACTCCGGATCCGCGGAACCGCAGCTGCGCGAAGGCGTAGCCGCCGAGCAGGTTGATCGTCACGGTGATCAGCGCGGTGACCAGGCTGATCGCGAGGGAGTTGCCGAACCAGGTCGCCACGGGGAACGACGAGAACACCCGCTCGAAGTTCACCAGCGTCAGCTCGCGCGGCCAGAGGCGGAGGGTGCCGCCGAGCAGCTCGGACCGCGAGGAGAACGCGACGACGACCATCCAGTACAGCGGGAAGACGATGACCACCGAGACGGCGAGGGCGAGGGCGAGGCGGAGCAGGCGCGAGGTGCGCGACGTGCGGATCATTCGACGAGGTCCCTCGAGCGGTTGGTGCGCCACTGCACCGCGGTGAAGATCATGGTCAGGATCAGCAGCACGATGCCGATGGCCGCGGCGTAGCCCTGGTCGCGGGTGACGAAACCGGTGTCGTAGGCGTAGGTCACGAGCACCGAGGTCGCGTTCTGCGGTCCGCCGCCGGTGAGCACGAAGACGATGTCGAACACCTGGAACGAGTAGATGACGTTGAGGATGAGCAGGAAGAACGACGACGGGCCGACCAGCGGCAGCGTCACGTGGCGGAACTGCTGCCACGCGTTCGCTCCGTCGAGCCGGGCCGCCTCGTAGAGCGCCGGGTTCACCCCCTGCAGCCCCGCCAGGTAGATCAGCATGTTGAAGCCGGTGCGCCACCACAGGGTGACGAGCACCACGGAGGCGAAGGCCGCCGCTCCGCCCGACTGCCAGGCGATGCGGGGGAGGCCGATCGTCTGGAGCATGCCGTCGAGCACGCCGCTGTTCTCGTCGAAGATCAGCACGCCCATCAGCGCCGTCGCCACTCCGGAGACCGCCATCGGCAGGATGAGGATGCTGCGGAACACCGGCCGCGCGGGCAGCACCGAGTTCATCAGCACCGCCGCGCCGAGGCCCAGCGCCATCGAGAGCGGGGTCACGATCAGGGTGAACAGCGCCGTGTTCAACGTCGAGCGCCAGAAGAGGCCGTCGCCGAGCAGCCGCGCGTAGTTGTCGAGTCCGACGAAGACGCCGTCGCCGAAGCCGTTCGTGCGCTGGAAGCCGATCAGGAACGCGCCGCCCAGGGGGACGAACACGAACAGGCCGAGCATCAGCAGGTTCGGCGCGAGGAACGCGTAGGCGGCCGCCGTCTCGCGGGCGGGGGCGCGGGAGGTGCGCCGGGGGCGGGCGGTCACCGCCTCCGGCGCGAGGACCGACCGGCTCACTTCGTCGCGGCCGCGATGCCGGAGGTGAGGCCGGCGATGGTGTCCTCGGTGCTGCGCCCGCCGACGAAGGCCTGCTCCAGCTGCTCCTTGAGCACCGTGATGATCGCGGCCATGTCGGGCGAGGCGACCTGCGCCGAGTCGGACGCCTGGACGGTGCCCGCCTGGCCGAGGAACACCTCGGCGAGCTCGGGGCGCACGGCGAACTCGATGCCCGACTCCGTGAGGTCGCGACGGGTGGGGAGGAGGGAGGCGCCGGCGCAGAAGTCGCGCATCGCCTCCTCCTCCGTCACGAACGCGAGGAAGGAGGCGGCCAGCTCCGGGTTCTTCGCGGCCTTGGTCGCGACGAGGGCGTTGCCGCCGAAGTCGCCGCCTCCGCGCACGTTGCGCGGGGAGTAGGTGGCGCCCCACTCGAAGTCGAGGGTGGAGTCGGCGTCGGGGATGAGGAACGCGCCGGCGAAGGTCATCGCGGTGGTCTGCGAGTACCAGAGGTCGCTGGCGTAGGTGGTCGCCTGCACAGAGCTGCTTGGCGGCACGAGGCCGTCGGTGAAGAAGCTGCGGCTGAAGTCGATCGCGGCGCGGCCGGCGGCGGAGTCGATCGCGGGCCCGGACAGGTCCTCGGTGAGGAAACGGCCGTCGGCCTGGAAGAGCAGGCTGAGCCAGCGCGTGACGCCGTTGCCCTGCCAGTTGTAGGCGAAGGGGTAGCGCTCGGCGGGGAGCGAGGCGCGCAGCTTCCGCCCGACCTCGGTGAACTCCTCCCAGGTCCACGCCTCCTCGGGCGAGGCGGGGAAGGAGGTGACGCCCGCGTCGGCCAGCACCTGCGTGTTGTAGAGGATCAGCGAGGTGTCGGTGTGGTGGGGGACGCCGAAGGGGCTCCCGCCGCTCTGCACTGCGGCCCAGGCCGGATCGGTGAACCGCTCGGCGACGTCGGAGTCGAGGAAGCCCGACAGGTCCAGGAGCTGGTCGCGGCCGGCGTAGCTGCCGAACGTGTAGTACGGGACCCGGAAGACGTCCGGCGGGTTCCCCGCCTGCAGCTGCGCGTCGATGTTGGTGAACATCTGCTCGTACGGGACCGCGTTGAGGCTCACGGTGGCGCCGGCGTTCGCCGTCTGGAACGCGTCGATCGCGCGCTGGAAGCCGGCCAGCTCGGCGTCGGTGCCCCAGGTGGTGAAGGTGAGGGTGTCGCTGCCGGCGCTCGCCGCGGGGCCCGCGGGGGCGAAGCCGCAGCCGGAGAGGACCGGGACGGAGGCGGCGACGCCGAGCGCTCCGAGGAAGCGGCGGCGGTCGAGGACCGCGCGTCCGAGCTGCGAGAGGTCGAGAGCCCCCGCGGGGAGCCCCTTGCTGGTCAGGCCCATGACGGCCTCCTTCCGGGGGCCAGCGGCAGGCTCCCGGGGGCAGGCTATTCCGGCAGGGCCGCGGGAATCGCGGCTGGACGGATCGGCCGATCCATGAGAGGAGCGGCCGATCCGCGCGGCGGGCGTTCAGCCGCGGCGGCCGAGCATCCCCTCGAACGAGCCGTCGAGCGCCCACGGGTCGGGCGTGGAGCCCGAGCGGGAGGAGCGGGCGGCTTGATCGGCCAGCTCGCGTCCGGCGCGCTCGATGCGCGAGGGCAGCGCCCGTCCGTCCTCGGTCGCGCCGCCCCAGTCGTCCGTCGCCGCGAACACGGTGGTCGCGAGGGGCGCCGCGTGCAGGTAGGTGAAGAGCGGGCGCATCGCGTAGTCGACGGCCAGGGAGTGGCGGGGGGACCCGCCCGTGGCCGCCAGCAGCACGGGCAGACCGCGCAGCGCCTCGGTGTCGAGTACGTCGACGAACGACTTGAAGAGCCCGCTGTAGCTGGTGGTGAAGATCGGCGTCACGGCGATCAGGCCGTCGGCGCCGGCGACCGCGTCGAGCGCGGTCTGCAGTGCGGGGCTCGCGAAGCCGGTGAGGAGGTTGTTCGTGACGTCGTGCGCGAGGTCGCGCAGCTCCACGACGCTCCGCTCGACGGCGAAGCCCTGCTCGGTGAGGGAGGACTCGGCGGCGTCGGCCAGGCGGTCGGCGAGCAGCCGGGTCGAGGACGGCTGGCTGAGGCCGGCCGAGAGGACGGTGATCCTGCGGGTGTCCATGGAGAGCTCCTGACTAGACGGTGACGGGCTCGGCCGCGGGCTGCGCGTCGCGCGCGGCCACGAGGGAGGCGTGGGTGGGGGCGTCGGGCACGTGCGAGGGGCGGCCCTCGGCGAAGCCGGCGCGGAGGGCGGGGAGGATCTCGCCGAGCATGTCCATCTGCTCCAGGACGGTCTTCAGCGGGAGTCCCGCGTGGTCCATCAGGAAGAGCTGGCGCTGGTAGTCGCCGACGTACTCGCGGAAGCCGAGGGTGCGGTCGATGATCTGCTGCGGGGAGCCGACGGTGAGCGGGGTCTGCTCCGTGAAGTCCTCGAGCGAGGGGCCGTGGCCGTAGACGGGGGCGTTGTCGAAGTAGGGGCGGAACTGCGAGACCGCGTCCTGCGAGTTCTTCGCCAGGAAGATCTGCCCGCCGAGGCCGACGATCGCCTGGTCGGCGGTCCCGTGGCCGTAGTGCTCGAAGCGCTGGCGGTAGAGCTGCACCATCTTCTGGGTGTGCGAGGCGGGCCAGAAGATGTGGTTCGCGAAGAAGCCGTCGCCGTAGTAGGCGGCCTGCTCGGCGATCTGCGGGGAGCGGATCGATCCGTGCCACACGAACGGCGCGACACCGTCGAGGGGGCGCGGGGTCGACTGGAAGCCCTGGAGGGGGGTGCGGAACTGGCCCTCCCAGTCGACGAAGTCCTCGGTCCACAGGCGGTGCAGCAGGTCGTAGTTCTCGATCGTCAGCTCGATGCCGCGGCGGATGTCCTTGCCGAACCACGGGTAGACGGGGCCGGTGTTGCCGCGGCCGAGCATCAGGTCGACGCGGCCGCCGGCGAGGTGCTGGAGCATCGCGTAGTCCTCGGCGAGCTTCACGGGGTCGTTCGTGGTGATGAGGGCCATCGCGGTGGAGAGCGTGATCCTCTCGGTCTTCGCCGCGAGGTAGCCGAGCGTGGTGGTGGGGGAGGAGGACCAGAACGGCGGATTGTGGTGCTCGCCCAGGGCGAAGACGTCGAGGCCGATCTCCTCCGCCTTCAGCGCGATCGCGAGGGTCGCCTGGATCTTCTCGGACTCGGACGGGGTCCGTCCGGTCGTGGGGTCGGTCGTGATGTCGCTGACCGTGAAGATGCCGAACTGCATCAGGCGCTCCTTCTGTCCTCCGGCCCGGTGGGGCCTGGTCCATGCGTTTGCATGTACATCCTCATTCAACCACGTGCGGCCGGATCTATTCCCGTGGATCCCCGGGCCTCCGCCGGCCTGTCGGAGGACGGCGCCGGTGCCGTGCCCGGACGTCGCCGACCCGCCCCGCTCGCCCCGCGGCCGCCCGAAACATCCCCGCAATACGCCCCGCACTAGAGTCGTGCCATGGGTGACCTCTTCGACGGATACGGGTCCCAGAAGGTCGAGCGGCCCGACACGGGCGCCACCCCCTGGGACGAGATGTTCGCCGACGTGGCGTCGACTGGAGGCCCCGACGGGGTCCGCGGCGCCTACCGCGACATCTACTCCTCGCTCGCGCGGATGACCCAGGAGGAGCTGCGCGGCCGCACCGACGCGCTCGCCTCCTCCTACCTAGCGCAGGGCGTCACCTTCGACTTCGCGGGGGAGGAGCGGCCGTTCCCCCTCGACGCCGTCCCCCGGGTGATCGAGCGCGCCGAGTGGAACGAGGTGCAGACCGGCATCAAGCAGCGGGTCCGTGCTCTCGAGGCGTTCCTCGCCGACGTCTACGGCCCGCAGAACGCCGTGGCCGACGGCGTCATCCCCGCCGGGCTGATCTCGAGCTCCAGCCACTTCCACCGGCAGGCCGCGGGCATCGTCCCCGCGAACGGCGTGCGGATCCAGGTGTCCGGGATCGACCTGATCCGCGACGAGAAGGGCGGCTGGCGGGTCCTCGAGGACAACGTCCGCGTGCCCTCCGGCGTCTCCTACGTCATCTCGAACCGCCGGGTGATGGCGCAGACGCTGCCCGAGCTGTTCGTCTCGATGCGGGTGCGCCCGGTCGGCGACTACCCGAACAAGCTGCTGCAGGCCCTCCGCGCCTCCGCCCCCGAGGGCGTCGACGACCCGACCGTGGTCGTGCTCACCCCGGGCGTCTACAACTCCGCCTACTTCGAGCACACCCTCCTCGCCCGCCTCATGGGCGTCGAGCTGGTCGAGGGCCGCGACCTGTTCTGCACGGGCGGCAAGGTGTTCATGCGCACCACCTCCGGCCCGACCCGGGTCGACGTGATCTACCGCCGCGTGGACGACGAGTTCCTCGATCCGCTGCAGTTCCGCGCCGACTCGATGCTCGGCTCGCCCGGGCTGATGCTCGCGGCCCGGCTCGGGAACGTCACGATCGCCAACGCGGTCGGCAACGGCGTCGCCGACGACAAGCTCGTCTACACGTACTTGCCCGACCTCATCCGCTACTACCTCTCGGAGGAGCCGGTGATCAAGAACGTCGACACGTGGCGGCTCGAGGATCCGGGAGCGCTCGAGGAGGTGCTCGACCGCCTCGACGAGCTCGTCGTGAAGCCGGTCGACGGCTCCGGCGGCAAGGGCCTGGTCGTCGGGCCGGCCGCCTCGGCGAAGGAGCTCGCGGAGCTGCGCTCCCGCCTCCAGGCCGACCCGCGCGGCTGGATCGCGCAGCCGGTCGTGCAGCTCTCCACCATCCCCACCCTCGTCGACGACGGGATGCGCCCCCGGCACGCCGACCTGCGGCCCTTCGCCGTGAACGACGGCACCGACGTCTGGGTGCTGCCCGGCGGCCTGACCCGCGTCGCGCTCCCCGAGGGGCAGCTCGTCGTCAACTCGTCGCAGGGCGGCGGATCGAAGGACACCTGGGTGGTCGGCCTCGAGGAGGCGCGCAGCGCCGATCCCGAGGCGCGCGACATCCAGGCGCTCGTCGCCGAGCAGGCCGCGGTCACCAGCTCCATCCCGATCGTCTACCCGCTCAACCACACGCCCGACCACTCGCCGCAGGACGCGCCGAACACCGACCAGGACCAGCAGCAGCAGCAGACGCTCGCGGCGGGGGAGGACGACTGATGCTCTCCCGGATCGCCGAGTCGCTGTTCTGGATCGGCCGCTACATCGAGCGGTCCGATGGCACCGCCCGCATCCTCGACGTCCACCTCCAGCTCCTGCTCGAGGACCCGTGGATCGACGAGGACACGGCCTGCCGCTCGCTCCTGTCGGTGATGGGCTCGACCCCGCCCGACGATATGCGCGAGATCACCCGCGCCGACGTGCTGGCGATCCTCGCGATCGACCGCACGAACCCCGCCTCGATCGCCTATTCGCTCGGCGCGGCCCGCGAGAACGCCCGCCGGGCGCGCGAGATCGTCTCGACCGAGCTCTGGGAGTGCCTCAACACCACGCGCACCCGGATGCCGCGCCGCGTCTCGGGCGAGCGGGTGTCGGAGTTCTTCAGCTGGGTGCGCGAGCGCTCCGCCCTCGCCGTCGGCATCATCGAGTCGGCGACCTCGCGCGACGAGGCCTGGCAGTTCTTCACCCTCGGCCGCTCGATCGAGCGCGCCGACATGACCGCCCGCCTGCTCGCCACCCGCTCGCTGACCGAGGCGAGCGGCCCCTCCTGGACCACGATCCTCCGCTCCTGCGGCGCCTACGAGGCGTACCTGCGCACCTACCGGGGCGTGCCGAGCGCGCGGAACGCGGCCGAGTTCCTCCTCCTGGACCGGCTGTTCCCGCGCTCGATCCTCTTCTCGGTCTCGCGGGCGGAGGCGTGCATGCGCGACATCGAGCCGCGCACCGGCCGCATCGGCCACTCCGGCGACGCGCAGCGCGTCCTCGGGCGGATCCGCAGCGAGCTGGAGTTCCGGCCGATCACCGACATCCTCGAGGACCTGCCGCGGCACATGGACAGCGTGCAGGAGGCGACCTCGGCCGCGTCCGAGGCGATCCGCCAGCGGTACTTCCCCACCAACGTCATGCCGAGCTGGATCGGGGAGGCGCTGTGAGCAGGCTGCGCATCAGGCACACCACGGGCTTCACCTACGCGGGGGACGTGGTCGCGTCCTACAACGAGGCGCGGATGCTCCCCGCCTCCTCGGACGGGCAGCTGGTGCTGTTCTCGAACCTCGACATCCGGCCGGTGACCTCGGTCCACGCCTACACCGACTACTGGGGCACCCGCGTCTCGTCGTTCGACGTGCTCGACGCCCACCGCGAGCTCTCGCTGACGGCGACCTCGCTCGTCGAGATCCGGCCGAAGCAGCACCCCGACCACCCGACCGGGTGGGATCAGCTGTCCGAGCAGGTCGAGACGCGCACCGAGTACGTGGAGCAGTCGAAGCAGACCCACCGCACCGCGCCGCCGGAGGACCTCGCGGCGATGGCGCGGTCGCTCGCGGACGAGGCGGCCGGCCCGTGCGAGGCCGCGCTCACGATCGCCGAGACGATCGGCCGGGCGATGACCTACCGGCAGGGCGTCACCGGCGTGCACTCCACCGCGACGGAGTCGTGGACCGCGCGCGAGGGCGTCTGCCAGGACATCACGCACATCGTCCTCGGGGCGCTGCGCTCGGTGGGCATCCCGGCGCGCTACGTCTCGGGCTACCTGCACCCCAAGCCGCACGCCGAGATCGGCGAGACCGTGGTGGGGGAGTCCCACGCGTGGGTCGAGTGGTTCTGCGGAGGAGCCTGGCGCGGCTACGACCCGACGAACCTGATCGACATCGGCGACCGCCACGTCATCGTCGGCCGCGGCCGCGACTACAACGACATCGCGCCGCTGCGCGGGGTGTTCGCCGGGCCCCGCTCGTCGAAGCTCTTCGTCCGCGTCGAGATCACCCGCGAGGCCTGAGGGCGGGCGGCGGTCGCGCCCCGCGTCGGGGGAGACCCGTCGAGTGGGCGGTCCGCGGATCCGCCCGGCGTGCGGACCGGCCGACGGAGCCTAGGCGCGCGGGCGCAGCAGGGGGACTCCGCCGGTGGCGGGCAGAGCCTCCGGCCCGGGGGCCGCGAGCCGGGCGGCGCGGCGCAGGCGGAGGTGGAAGGCGAGTCCGATGGCGGCCGCCGCGATCCCGGAGGCGGCACCGACCAGCATCGCCTGGCGCGGACCGTAGGCGTTCGCGACCCAGCCGATCAGCGGTGCGCCGATCGGGGTGCCGCCGACGAAGATGGCCATGTACAGCGCCATGACCCGGCCCCGCATCTCGGGGGCGGTCGAGAGCTGCACGTAGCCGTTGGCCGAGGTCATCAGCGTCTGCGCCGCGATGCCGACGAAGGGGAGCAGGATCGCGAACGCCCAGACCGTCGGCATGACGCCGGCCAGCGCGAGCGCGACGCCGAACGCGGCGGAGGCGCCGACGATGAGCCGGAGCCTCGGGCGATCGCGGCGAGCCGAGAGGAGCGCCCCCAGCACCGAGCCGACGGCGATCGCGGAGGAGAGGAGGCCGAACTCGCTCGCCCCCATGTCGAACTCGACCGTCGCCATCGTCGAGGCGAAGATCGGGAAGTTCAGGCCGAAGGTGCCGATCAGGAACACGATCGCGAGCACCACGAGGATGTCCGGCCGCTTCGAGACGTAGCGGAACCCCTCCAGCAGCGCACCCGGGCCGCGGGTGGCCCGCGGGGCGCTGCGGAGCTGGTCGCGGTGCAGCGCGCGCAGCGAGAGCAGGACGGCGAGGAAGCTCGCGGCGTTGAGGAGGAAGACCCAGCCGGAGCCGACCGCGGCGATGAGCACGCCCGCGAGGGCCGGTCCGATCATCCGCGCCGAGTTGAAGGAGGCCGAGTTCAGCGAGACGGCGTTGGTGAGGTCGCGCTCCTCGACCAGCGCCGAGACGAACGTCTGGCGCACGGGCGCGTCGATCGCCGCGGCGAAGCCGAGCAGCAGGGCGAAGAGGTAGACCATCCAGAGCTGGACGACCCCGGTCACGACGATGAGTCCCAGGCCGAGCCCGAGCGCGCCCATCGCGCCCTGGGTGGCCATCAGGAGCTTCCGCCGGTCGAAGCGGTCGGCGATGAAGCCGGAGAAGGGGACCATCACGAGCTGCGGTCCGAACTGCAGTGCCATGGTCACGCCGAGCGCCGTCGCGTCGTGGTCGGTCAGGTCGTTGATCACGATCCAGTCCTGGGCCGTCCGCTGCATCCAGGTGCCGACGTTCGAGACCATCGCGCCCGCGAACCAGATGCGGTAGTTCGGCACGGCGAGGGAGCGGAACATCGCGCTCATCGGTCGGCCACCGCGCGCAGGACCGCCGCCGCGTCGTGGAGCAGGCGCAGGTCCTCGGGAGGGAGCTCCTCGAGGCGCGCCACGAGCCACGCGTCGCGGCTGCGGCGCACGTCGAGCACCAGTGCGGTGCCGGCCCCGGTGGGGCGGATGCGGGTGACGCGGCCGTCGGCGGGGTCGGCGAGGCGCTCCGCGAGTCCTTCGTCGACCAGGCAGCCGACCGTGCGGGTCATCGAGGGCGGGCGGACCCGCTCCGCCTCGGCCAGCTCGCCGAGGGTCTTGGCGCCCTCGCGGTGCAGGAGTGCGAGCACGCTGAACTGCGGATCGCTGAGCTCGTGCTGGGCCTTCTCCTGCCGGAGCCGCCGTCCGAGCCGGCCGACCGCTGCCCGCACCTCGCCCGCGAGGGAGGTCAGCGGGAGATCGGTCTGCAGGGTCTCGGTCGATGGCACATAGTTAGCCTAACAAAAGAACTGCCGCTCAGGCGGAGGTCCGCGCGGTCCGCACCGCTCCGATGCTCGCGGCGACCACGAGCGCGATCCCGACGGCCTCGACGGCGCTGAGGCGCTGACCGAGCACGAGGAAGCCCGAGAGCGCGGCCGCCCCGGGGGAGAGCGACATCAGGATCGAGAATGTGGAGGAGCGCAGGCGCCGCAGCGCCAGCAGCTCCAGCGCATAGGGCACCGCGGAGGAGAGCACCGCGACGGCGAGCCCGAGGAGCAGCACCGGCGGCACCACCAGGGCGGGTCCGGCGGAGGCGATGCCGAACGGCAGCGACACGATCGCGCCGGCCGCCAGCGCCAGCGCGAGCCCGTCGATCCCCTGGAACCGCCCGCCGGTGCGGCCGGCGAAGACGATGTACGCGGCCCAGAGCACAGCGGCCCCCAGCGCGAAGCCGACGCCGACCGGGTCCAGCGCCGAGAACCCGCCCTGCGACAGGGTCACCACTCCGGCCAGCGCGAGCACCGCCCAGACCAGGCTCAGCACGCTCCTCCCGGCGATCACCGAGAGCGTCAGCGGCCCGAGCACCTCGAGGGTGACGGCGGCGCCCTGCGGGATCCGGGCGATGGCCTCGTAGTAGCAGGCGTTCATCCCGCCGAGGGCGAGACCGTAGGCGGCGACGGTGGCCCAGTCGCTCCGGCTGTGGCCGCGCAGCCGCGGACGGCAGACCAGGAGCAGAACGACGGCCGAGAACACCAGCCGGAGCGTGACGGTGCCGATCGGCCCCGCGGCGGGGAAGAGCAGCACGGCGAAGGAGGCGCCCAGCTGCACGCTCGCGACCGACCCGAGCACCAGGCCGATCGAGCCCGCGCTCGCCGGGCGCCGCTCCGGAGCGGCCGCTGCGCTCAGCTGGAGCGCCGCTGCGTCTGGACGGGCGGGACGTTGTAGCCGAGCAGGCCGACGCCGGTCGCGTCCCAGCGCAGTGTGGTCAGCGAGACGTTGTCGACCACCGGGAAGGTGTGCCGGTAGGTCTCGGGGTTGATGCCGAGGTAGGCGCACAGCAGGAGGCGGATGAGCGTGCCGTGCGCGACGACGAGCACGCGGCCGTCGGGGTGCTCGCGGTGGATGCGGGCGAGCGAGGTGTTCGCGCGGGCGACGGCGTCGAGGCCGGACTCGCCGCCGGGCATCGGCTGGATGGCCGGAGCGGCGACCCACGCGTGGTACTCGTCCGGGAAGCGCTTCTCCATCTCGTCGGTGGTCAGCCCCTCGCCGCGGCCGAAGTCGACCTCGACCAGCGCCGGGTCGGGCTGCAGCTCGAGGTGGGCCGCCCGCGCGGCGGGCACGGCGGTGCGCACGGCCCGGACCAGGGTGGAGGAGTACACCGCCTCGAGGTCGGCGTCGACGGCCCAGGCGGCCAGAGTCGCCGCCTGGTCCTGGCCCCGGGGGGTCAGCGCGATGTCGGAGGAGCCCGCGAAGCGGTTCTCGGAGTGCCAGACAGTCTCTCCGTGCCGGGCGAGGATCAGGGTCGTCACCCCCTGAGCCTACCGACCGTGCGGGCCAGTGGGCCCCGCGCTCAGGCGGCGGGGACGCCGTAGTGCGCGTCGACCATCACCGGGAGGTGGTCCGAGACGCCCTGGGGCAGCGTGGAGACCCGCTCGATCCGCACGGAGTCGCTGATCGCGAAGTCGAAGTGGCCGCTGAAGTAGCGGTAGCGCGCGTAGGTGGGGGAGTCGCTCCGCGAGACCAGGTAGCCGTTCCGGGTCATCCGGCGGTCGAGTCCGCGGAAGAACCACGGGTAGTTGTAGTCGCCGACCATCAGGGAGGGGGTGTCCGGCGCGTACTCGCGCAGCCGGTTCAGCGCCTCGTCGATCTGCTTGCGGCGCAGGGCGTTGCCTGCCGACAGCGGAGCGGCGTGGAAGGAGGAGACCGCGATCGATCCGCCGTCGCGGTCGTCGAGGCGGACGGCCAGCAGGCGCTCGTGAGCGGGGGACATCACGCGGTCGTGCATGGACTTGCTGAGCTCGAACGCGGCGCTGCCGGAGAGCTCGAAGCGGTCCTGCGAGTAGTAGACGGCCAGGCCCAGGCGGTTGCGGGCCGTGACGGACGCGAGCCGGAGCGAGCCCACCTCCTGCGGCAGCTTCGTGGTGTCGCACTCCTGCAGGCACAGGACGTCGATGTCGTGGCGGGCGGCGAGGGGGGCGATCTCGGCGTGCGCTCGGTGCTCCCGGAGGTTGTAGGAGATCACGCGGAGGGCGCGTTCGGTCGGCTGCATTTCGCCAGTGTAGGGCGCGGCGCCCGAGCGCCGGCCGACCCTCCGGCGAACACGGAGGGACCTCCTCGGAACGCGGTCGGAACGTTCGCCGACCGGCCGGGGAGGTCCCTCGCGGAGCCGTGTCAGTGCTGCTCGGTGCCCGAGGCGTCGGTCTCGGCGTCGGTGCCGTGGACGCCGTCGGTGGGGCCCCAGTCGGGCAGCGGGGGGTTCTGCTCCTCGCCGTCGGCGCCGACGCCGTCGGCCAGGGGGGAGGCCGCGCCGCCGACCTCGTCGAGGCCCGCGGAGGTGCCGGTCTCGGTGGCGGGGTCGGGCGTGCGGGCGCCGTCGGTCGTGTCGGTGCCGTCGGTCGTGTCGGCGGGGGTGGGCTCGATGTCGTAGTCGGAGCTGCTCATGCCCCGACGCTACGACTCCGCCGCCCGCGGGGGCACCCCCTTGCGCTCCCGCGAACGACGGAGGCCCCCCGCACCGGGAAGGTGCGAGGGGCCTCCGAAGGGGGAGTGCTCAGCGTCCGTAGGCGGAGGCGGCGGGGCAGTCGAACGGGTCGCCGCCGGCCGACAGGCCGACCTTGTTGAGGTAGCGGACGACGATCGCGTACGACTCCATCAACGAGGTCTCGGTGTAGGGGATCTGGTGGGTGGTGCAGTACTCCTTGGCGATGACCTGCGCGCGGCGCAGCGCCGGGCGGGGCATGTTCGGGAAGAGGTGGTGCTCCACCTGGTAGTTGAGTCCGCCCATGTAGAGGTCGGTGAACCAGGTGCTGCGGATGCTGCGCGAGGTGAGGACCTGGCGGCGGAGGAAGTCGACGCGCGCCTCCTTCGGCAGCAGCGGCATGCCCTTGTGGTTCGGCGCGAACGAGGCGCCCATGTACAGGCCGAAGACGCCCAGCTGCACGCCGACGAAGGCGAACGCCATGCCGAGGGGGAGGGCCCAGAAGACGACGGCGAGGTAGAGGCCGACGCGGGTGACGAGCATGGTGATCTCGACCCAGCGCTTGTCGACCTTGCCCTTGCCGAACACGGTGCGGAAGCCGTGCAGGTGCAGGTTGAGGCCCTCGAGCAGCAGGAGCGGGAAGAACGCGTAGCCCTGGCGGCGGGTGAGCCAGGCGTAGAGGCCGCGCGAGCGGGCCGCGTCCTCGGCGGTGAAGGAGACGACGTCGCGCTCGATGTCCGGGTCCTTGCCCAGCACGTTCGGGTTCGCGTGGTGGCGGCTGTGCTTGGTCATCCACCAGGAGTAGCTGATGCCGACGAAGAGGTTCGCGAGGGTGCGGCCGGCGACGTCGTTGGCCTTGCCGGACTCGAACACCTGGCGGTGCGAGGCCTCATGGGCGAGGAAGGCGAACTGCGTCAGCACGATGCCGAGGGCGGCGGCGAGCAGGAGCTGGAACCAGGAGTCGCCCAGCAGGACGAAGCCGGTGACGATGCCGCCGAGCGCGAGGACCAGCGCGCCGAACATCGTGTAGTAGAAGCCGGTGCGGCGGCGGAGGAGCCCCGCGTCGCGGACCGTGCTGAGGAGACCGGAGTACTCGGTCGTCGGGTTGACGCGGCCGTCGGCGCGCGGACGGGTGCGGACGACGCGGGGGGCGCCTCCGGTGACGGACGTGGTGGTGGGGGTGCTCATCGGCGCCTCGCTCTTCGTGGTGACCGTCGGCGTCGACGGTCTCTCGGTGAGCGATCCCGACGGGGGCGGTCCGCTCATGGTTCACCGCGTCGGTAGGGGCCGGACGCGGCATCAGGGCGACCGGGGTCAAGGGCAACCTGGTGTGAACACTACGGGGACGGCGGCGGCACCGCACCATGGCGATTGCCAGCCTTCGCCCCGCGCGTGTCGGGAAGGGTGGGTTGCGCCTCCGGCGGGACCGCCGCCGGAGGCGCACGGGCTCAGGAGCCGATCGAGTCCTGCGGGCGGCCGGACTTGAGCGCGGCGAGGCGCGCCTCCACCTCGGTCATCTCGCCGAGGTCCTCGAGCGACTCGAACTGCGCGTCCAGGCTCGAGGAGGCGAGCTCCTCCGCGCCGCGGACGCGCGCCTCCTCGCGGCGGATCTTCTGCTCGAAACGGCTCACCTCGCTCGTCGGGTCCATCAGGTCGATGCTCTTCACGGCGTCCTGGACCTGGCTCTGCGCCTCGACGGTCTTCGAGCGCGCGATCAGCTCGTCGCGCTTGCTCGAGAGCTGCTGCAGCTTCTCGCGCATCTGGTTCAGGCCCGACTTGAGCTTGTCGACGACCTCGGTCTGCGAGGCGATGGTCGGCTCGGCGTCCTTCGCCTCCTTCTCGGACTGGATCTGGCGCTGCAGAGCGACCTTGGCCAGCGCGTCGAACTTGTCGGCGTCGCCGGCGCTCCCGCCGGTGCGCAGCTCGTCGGCCTTGCGGCTCGCGGCGAGGGCCTTGCCGCCCCACTCCTGGGCGTTCTGCACGTCCTCGCGGTAGTCGTCCTCGAGCAAGCGCAGGTTGCCGATCGTGGTGGCGATCGCCGCCTCGGCGTCGCGGATGCTGTCGGTGTAGTCGCGGACCATCTGGTCGAGCATCTTCTGCGGGTCCTCGGCCTGGTCGAGGAGCGCGTTGATGTTGGCCTTCGCGAGCTGCGCGATGCGGCCGAAGATCGACTGTCTCTGTGCCATGGGTGTCTCTCCTTGCGTCGTGGGTGGTGCCGGATGTCGGAGGTGGTGCCGGAGTCGTGGGGGAGGTGGTGGTCGTCGGTCGTGCGCGGATGCCCGGGGCGCTCAGAAGCGCCCGCCGCCGCCGCGTCGTCCGCCTCCGCCGCTGCTGCGCCCGCCGCCGAAGCCGCCGCCGCCGGAGCGCCGGGACGAGCCGCCGCCGCCGAAGCCGCCGCTGAACCCGCCTCCGCCGAAGCCGCCCGAGCGGTAGCCGCTGCGGCGTCCGCCTCCCAGGAGCGACTCGACCAGGATCCCGCCGAGGAACGCGCCGGTCGTGTCGCCTCCGTAGGGGCTGCCGACGGCGTTCGGGGCGGAGTAGGAGCCGGCGTCGGCCCGCGCCCGCTCGAGCGCCTGCTGGGCGAGCTGCGAAGCGCGCTGGGCGGAGGCGAGAGCCTCGCGGGGGTCGGTGGCGGCGATGCGCTCGGCGTACTCGGCCGAGCGGGCGGCCTCGGCGACGCGGGTGCGCGCCTCCGAGCCGACCGCGCCGCGGCGGGCCGCGATGAAGTCCTCGGCGGCCGAGACGCGGCTGCGGGCGGAGGTGAGCTCGGCGCCGAGGGCGGCCCGCTCGCGCTCGCGCTGGGCCTGCGCGTCGCGGAACCCGCCGACGGCGGCATCGATCGTGGCGTCGGCGGCGGTGAGCGCCTCGAGCAGGGCGAGCGGGTCGTTCGGCCGCACGGAGGCGGCGCGCTCGACGTCGTCGAGGGCGGCCTCGGTCGAGGCGACCGCCGCGGCGACGTTCTGCGCCTGGGCGGCGGACTCCGCGTCCTGGGAGGCGGCGAGCGCTCGTCCCTGCGCCACGTCGGCGCGGATCTCGGCGATGCGGCCGGCGAGCGACGCCTCCGCCTTCTGCAGCTCGTCGCCGCGCGTCGCCACCGCGTCGACGAGCCCGGAGGCCTGCTCGGCGGCCTGCTGCCCGGCGCGCAGCAGCACGGCGGCGCGGCCGGAGTCGCCGGCCTGCAGCGCCTGCTGGGCGCCGGCGAGCTGGTCGCGGGTGAAGCGGAGGCGGTCCTCGGCCTGGTCGGCGTCGTCGCCCACGTCGTCGATCGCGGTCGGCGCGTAGCGGGAGGCGAGCTCGGCGAGGCGGGCGCGGGCCGAGGGGAGGCGGTTGCCGACCTCGGCGGCGCGAGCCGAGAGCGCGGCGGCGACCTGCGGCGCGTTCTTCTCGAGGTCGCGCAGCTCCTCGAACGCACTCGCGCGCTCGTCGAGCGTCTGCTCGGCGTCGGCGCAGAGCTGGAGGATGCGCTGGTAGCCGTCGCGGCGCTCCTGATCGGTCTCCGGCTCGGCGTCGTCGAGGCGCTGCTGCAGGGTGAAGGCCTCGCCGAGCAGGCGCTTCGCGGTGACGAGCGCCTCGCGGAACGCGCCGGTCGCGTCGGCGCCGAACTGGGCCTCGGCGAAGCCGACCTCCTGCTCGCTGGTGCGGACGGCGTCGTCGGCGTGGACGAGGGCCGATCCGGCACGGGTGGCGAGCTCGTCGATCGAGGCCTCCACCGCCTCCTGGGCGCGGCGCTTCCGCGCGCGGCGGACGAGCAGCAGCACCACGAGGCCGACCACGACGAGGGCCGCGAGCACGCCGAGCGCGATCAGCAGCCCCGAGCCGAGGGACTCGCCGGCGCTGGGCGCGTCGAGGCGCTGCCCGATCCCGTCGGCGGCGGCCACCGCGGCTCCGGCCCAGTCGCTGTCGGCGAGCCTCGGCTCGATGTCGTCGGACTGGAGCGAGGAGACCTGCGCGTCGTCGAGGGCGAAGCCCTGCGCGACCGACACCTGGTACTGGCGGGCGTCGACCGCGACGGCCAGGAGGACGTCGTCGGTGCCCAGTCCGTTGCGGGTCGCGGTCTCGTCCGCCCACGCGGCGCGGTCGGACGGATCCGTGAAGGAGTCGACGAAGGTGACGAACAGCTGCACGCGGTGCTGGTCGTAGAGGGCCCGCGAGGCCTGCTCGATCTCGGCGGTCTCTCCGGAGCTCAGCACCCCGACCGAGTCGAGGACGGTGGAGGAGGAGAAGGAGACGGGCGATTCGGCCGTCGCCGCGGTCGCGGGGACCAGCGCGAGGACCGCGGCGATCAGGAGGGCCGCGAGCGCCGGCAGCAGCCGGGAGCTCACGGGGTGGTGGGGTCTCGCCGGCATCGCGCACACTCCTTCGTCGTCGCCTCCCGAGTGTAGACAGCCCGGATGTCCGAGCAGGAGTCGGGAGGCGGCAGGCCGTCGACCGCGTGCCCGGGGCGCGGGGGATGGGAGAACGCCGGGAGGAGGAATGACCGTGCTCCGCTCGCGGTTGCCGACCGGAGTGCGCCGCAGGTGCACGTGCCTCCCCCCTCAGGGCAGCCCCTGAGACAGCTCCGTAGAAAGGCGATCCCGTGGATCCGTTCTCCCCCCTCACCGCCGGCGACCTCGACCTCCCCAACCGCATCGTCCTGGCACCGATGACGCGACTGCGCTCCGACGAGCAGGGCGTGCCCGGCGCGATCGTCGCCGAGTACTACGCCCAGCGCGCGAGCATGGGCCTGCTGATCAGCGAGGGCGTCTTCCCCAGCGCCGAGTCCAAGGGCTACGCCGGGCAGCCCGGCATCGAGACCGACGCGCAGGCCGCGGGCTGGCGCGCCGTCGCCGACGCCGTGCACGCCGCGGGCGGACGCATCGTCATGCAGCTGATGAACGCGGGCCGCGTCTCGCACACCGAGATCACCGGCACCGACCGCATCGTCGCCCCGAGCGCCGTCGCCATCGACGGAGAGGTGCACACCCCCGCCGGCAAGAAGCCCTTCCCGGTGCCGCACGCGCTGACCACCGAGGAGCTGGCGACCGTCCGCGACGAGTTCGTCGCCGCCGCCCGCCGCGCGATCGACGCCGGCTTCGACGGAGTCGAGGTGCACGGCGCCAACGGCTACCTGCTGCACGAGTTCCTCTCGCCCGTCTCCAACGTGCGCACCGACCAGTACGGCGGGACCCCGGCCGAGCGCGCCGCGTTCCCGCTCGAGGTCACCCGCGCGATCGTCGACGAGGTCGGAGCGGGCCGCGTCGGCATCCGCCTCTCGCCGGCCCACAACATCCAGGACGTCGTCGAGACCGACGGCGACGACGTGCGCGCCACCTACGAGGCCGTCGTCGACGGGCTCGCCCCGCTCGGCCTGGCCTACCTCAGCGTCCTGCACGCCGAGCCCGCCGGCGAGCTGGTCCAGGACCTCCGCTCGCGCTTCGACGGCGTCTTCATCGCCAACAGCGGCTTCGGCTCGCCGACCAGCCGCGAGGAGGCGACCGAGCTGATCAGCGAGGGCCACGCCGACGCCGTGGCCGTCGGCCGCCCGGCGATCGCCAACCCCGACCTGGTCGAGCGCTGGCAGGGCGGGCACCCCGAGAACGAGGTCGTCCAGGAGACGGTCTACGGCGGAGGAGCCGAGGGCTACACCGACTACGAGCCCCTCTCGGCGTAGTCGCGACTCACGCGGAAGGCCCGCTCCCTCGAGAGGGAGCGGGCCTTCCGCGTACCGGGGGGATCAGCTCTCGCTGCCCCGGCTCTTCAGCTCGGACTCGATGCGGGCGTCCTGCTCGGGCGAGAGCTCGTGGTCCTCGTCCTCCGGGCCGGCCGTCTCGCCGACGCGGCCCTCGCCGAGGGCGTGGATCGAGGTGATCTCGTCCTCGAGCGCGGCGTCGCGGTCGTGCTCGCTCACGAGCCGGTCTCGATCTCCCCGGCGGAGACGGCCTCGGCGTACTTGCGGAGGTCCGGGCCGGGCTCGAAGTCGATGAAGCGGTCCTTGAGGCGCGCGTTCAGCTCCGCGAACACGTCCTCCCAGGGCTCGCCCTTCTTGCTCGTCGCGAGGTCGAGCACCGCCTCGCGGAGGACCCTGTCCGAGTCCTCGAGGATCTTGTCGCGGGCTTCGTCGTTCCAGCGGATGTCCTGTGCGTCCATGCTCCGACCGTAGGCGCGGGGCCGGGGCGCCCCAAGGACTTGCGGGCGGGGGGCGGGAGGCGTAGGAGCCCCCGCCGCTCCGCGCTCAGGAGAGCGCCGGCAGCACCTCGCGCTCGAACAGCTCGATGCCGGACCGGTCGTAGGCGGCGTCCGGGAAGTAGAGGATGCCGTAGTCCATCCCGCGCGACTGCATGCCGGCGAGCCGGTCGACGATCTGCGAGGGAGTGCCGACCGCGAGCGCGTCGGGGCTGCGGTACTCGGCGACGAAGGACGCCGCTCCCTCCGCGCCGAGGTACGGGACCACGCGCTCCTCGAGACGCTGCAGCGCCGCCTCGACCTCCGCCTCCGTCTCGCCGATCACGACGTTGTAGTTCGAGCTCCGGGTGATCGCCGAGAAGTCGGTGCCCAGGCGCTCGCAGTGCCCGCGGAGGACCGAGCTCTTGTGGTCGAACGCCTCCGGGGTCCCGGCGAAGTTCGTGTACTGCGCGTACTGGGCCGCGATCCGCAGCGTGACCTTCTCGCCGCCGCCGGCGACCCACAGCGGGATGCCGCCCTCCTGCAGGGGCAGCGGTCGGTTCTGCGCGCCGTCCACCTGGTAGTAGCGGCCGTCGAGGGTCGCGGACCCGGTCGTCCAGGCCTGCTGCAGGATCTGCACGCCCTCGTCGAGCCGGCGCAGCCGCTCGGCGATCGGCGGGAAGCCGTAGCCGTACGCGCGCCACTCGTGCTCGTACCAGCCGCCGCCGATGCCCATCTCGACCCGCCCGCCCGAGACGATGTCGACGGTCGTCGCGACCTTGGCGAGGTAGGCGGGGTTCCGGTAGCCCATGCAGGTGCACATCTGGCCCAGCCGTACGCGCGACGTGGTGGCGCCGAACGCGCTCATCAGCGACCACGCCTCGTGCGTCGCCTCCTCCGTCACCTGCGGGACGGTGTGGAAGTGGTCGTAGACCCAGATCGACTCCCAGGCGCCGTCGTCGGCGTGCCGGGCGAGGTCGCTCATGGTGCGCCACTGGTCGGCGGCCGGGACGCCGACGAGGTCGTGGCGCCAGCCCTGGGGGATGAAGAGTCCGAATCGCATGCCGCCGACCCTAGGGCGGCCCGCCCCCCGAGGTCGAGGGGGTCGCGGTGCTCGCGTACGCTTCCGACCGATGCTGACCTTCACAGAGGATCTCGGACTCCCCGTCCTCGCGCTGATGATCCTCGCCGCCTTCGCGGCCGGCTGGATCGACGCGGTCGTGGGCGGCGGCGGACTCCTCCAGCTCCCCGCCCTGCTCCTCGTGCCGGGGATCTCGCCCGTGCAGGCGCTCGCCACGAACAAGCTGGCCTCGATCTTCGGCACGACCACCAGCGCGATCACCTACTACCGGCGTGCGAAGCCCGATCTGCGCACCGCACTGCCGATGGCGGCAGTCGCCCTCGCGGGCAGCTACGGAGGCGCGACACTCGCCGGCCTCCTCCCGGCCGCGGTGTTCAAGCCGATCATCGTCGTCGCGCTGATCGTGGTCGCCGTCGTGACGATCGCCCGCCCGGCACTGGGCAGCGTCACGGTGCTCAAGCACGCGGGCCGGCGCCACCTCGTCACCGCGGCCGTGCTGGGACTCCTGATCGGCTTCTACGACGGCCTGATCGGACCGGGCACCGGCACCTTCCTGATCATCGCCCTGATCACCGCGCTGGGCTACGACTTCCTGCTCGCCAGCGCCAAGGCGAAGATCGTCAACGTCGCGACCAACCTCGGCGCCCTGCTCTACTTCGTGCCGGGCGGGCACGTGGTCTGGCTGCTGGGCCTCCTGATGGGCGCCGCCAACGTGGCGGGCGCGTACCTCGGCTCGCGGATGGCCGTCGCTCGTGGCAGCCGCTTCATCCGGGTCGCGTTCCTCGTCGTGGTCGGCGCCCTCATCCTCAAGGTCGGCTCCGACGTCTGGACCGAGAACCTGGCGCCGCTGCTGCGCTAGCGCGGGCTGCGGGACCGAGCCGCGGAACGAGGACGGGACCCCCTGCCGCGGCAAGGGGTCCCGTCCTCGTTCCGATCGCTCGCGCTCCGGCGCTCGGCTTCGCCTGGCTCAGCCGAAGGGGATCGAGCCGACCAGCACGCCGACGGCGAGCATGACCAGCGAGACGACGACCGCTCGCCACAGCACCTTGCGGTGGTGGTCGCCGAGGTTCACCGCGGCGAGGGAGACGAGCAGGAGGATCGCCGGGACCAGCGGGCTCTGGAGGTGCACCGGCTGCCCGGTGATCGAGGCGCGCGCCATCTCGACCGGCGAGATGCCGTAGTTCGCCGCGCTCTCGGAGAGCACGGGGAGGATGCCGTAGTAGAACGCGTCGTTCGACATGAAGAAGGTCATCGGGATGCTGAGCACGCCGGTGATCACGGCGAGGAACGGTCCGAGCGCCGGCGGGATCACCGCGACGACCCACTCCGCCATGGCGTCGACCATGCCGGTGCCGTTGAGGACGCCGATCAGCACGCCGGCCGCCAGCACCATCGACACGACGCCCACGATGCTCGGCGCGTGCTTGACGATCTCGGCCGCCTGGTCCTTCATCTTCGGGAAGTTGATCAGGAGGGCGACCGCGGAGCCGACCATGAACACGTAGGGCAGCGGCAGGATGTCGGCGACCAGCAGCGTCATCACCGCGAGGGTCAGGACCAGGTTCACCCAGATCAGCTTCGGGCGCAGCGTCTCGCGCTCGGGGTCGAGCATCGTGTCGGCCATCGCGGTGTCGGCGTCGTCGGCCTGCACGCGGGCGGCGACCGCCACCTGGGCTCCGCGCAGGGCCTGGGGACCGCGGAGGAAGGAGAAGCGCTCCCGGGCGACGGTGCGGATGCCCCCGGTCAGGGCCGCGAGGCCGCCGGTGCGGGCGCCGCCCGAGCGGGAGGAGGAGCCGCGGCCGGCGCCGACGAGCTCCTGCTCGAGCATCGGCTCGGCCAGTGCGAGCGAGCCGAGGCGGCGGCGCTCGCCGAGCCCGAGGAACCAGGCGAAGACGAGCGTGACGGCCAGGCCCACCGCGAGCGACGGGAGCATCGGCACGAAGATCTCGCTCGGCGAGACCTGGAGGGCCGCGGCGGCGCGCACCGTCGGTCCACCCCAGGGGACGATGTTGAGCGTGCCGTTGGCCAGGCCCGCGACGCAGGTCAGCACGACCGGGTTCATCCCCAGGCGCAGGTAGATCGGGAGCATCGCGGCGGTGGTGACGATGAAGGTGGTCGAGCCGTCGCCGTCGAGCGAGACCGCACCCGCGAGCAGCGCCGTGCCGAGCACGACCTTCGCCGGGTCGTCGCCGAGCGCGCGGACGATGAAGCGGATCAGCGGGTCGAAGAGCCCGACGTCGATCATGATCCCGAAGTACATGATCGCGAACATCAGCAGCGCTGCCGTGGGCGCGAGGCTGCCGATCGCCTCGAGGACCATGTCGCCGATGCCGAGGCCGGCGCCCGCGAAGAGGCCGAAGATCGTCGGCACGACGATCAGGGCGACCATCGGCGTCAGCCGCTTGGTCATGATCAGGGCCATGAAGGCCAGGATCATGGTGAAACCGAGTACTACCAACACAGCTGACTCCTTCGTCCAGTGCCTCCGCCCGCGCTCGGCGGGAGAGCCGGCCGGGAGATGGTGGAAACCCTAGGCAGCTCCGCGTCCGGCGCCGGGGTATCGCTCATTACGGCGACATCTGCGCATAGTGTGGCTTCTGCGCATTCTGCGCACGACGACGGCGAGGAGGCCCCGATGCGCTTCGCGACCCACGTCCTGGTCCTGCAGCTCGCCACGGTGTCGGCCGCCGTGCTGGTCTGCGCCGGCCTCGTCACCGCGCTCAGCGTCCAGCAGCTGCGCGGCGAGGCGGAGGGGACGGCGCTCGCCATCGCCCGCACCGTCGCCGAGGACCCCGACGTGCGCGACGCGGTCGCCGAGTCCTCCGCGGTGCCCGGCGCGCCCGCCGCCTCGGAGCTGCGCGGCGGACCGCTCGAGGACGTCGCCGCCGCCGTCGAGCAGCGCACCGGCGCGCTCTTCGTCGTGATCACCGACGATCAGGGCATCCGCCTCGCCCACCCCGACGAGGACCGCCTCGGCGAGCGGGTCTCGACGAGCCCCGACGAGGCGCTCGCCGGGCGCGAGAGCGTCTCGTGGGGCACCGGCACGCTGGGCGAGTCGGCACGGGCCAAGGTCCCGGTCTTCGCCGCGGGGGAGCAGCGGGTCGTCGGCGAGGTCAGCATCGGCTTCGCGCGCTCCAGCGTCTTCACCGACCTGCCGACCGCGCTGCTCGGCGTCCTCGCCGCGGCGCTCGCCGGGCTGGTGCTCGCCGCCGTCGCCTCCGTCTTCATCCGCCGCCGCCTGCTGCGCCTGACGCTCGGCCTCGCCCCGGAGGAGCTCACCTCGCTCGTGCAGGACCAGGCCGCCGTGCTCGACGGGGTCGACGAGGGCGTGCTCGCGCTCGACCGCGACGGGCGCGTCGGCGTCTGCAATGCGCGGGCCGCCGCGATCCTCGGCTCCGACGACCCGACCGGGCGGGCGCTGCACGGGCGGCCGCTCGCGGAGCTCGACCTGCCCGTTCCACTGGCCGACGCGATCGGCGCCGCGCTGGACTCCGTCGAACCGCCCCGCCCCGGAGGCGAGGAGGGCTTCGTCGTCCGTTCCCGCATCGTCTACGTCGACATCCGCCGGGTGACCCGCGGCGACCGCGACCTGGGCGTGGTGGTGGTGCTGCGCGACCGCACCGACCTCGCCGCGCTGAGCCGGCGCCTCGACGCGGTCGGCGCGATGACCAACGCGCTCCGGGTGCAGCGGCACGAGTTCGCCAACCGCCTGCACGTGGTCGCGGGCCTGCTGGATGCGGGGCGGACCGCGTCGGCGCGCGACTACCTCGACGAGGTGCTGACTCGCGGCCCGCTCAAGTACCCGGTGCAGCACGCCGACCGGCTGCAGGAGCCGTACCTCCAGGCGCTCGTCGGGGCGAAGGGGATCGAGGCGGCCGAGCGCGGTGTGCTGCTGACGCTCGGCGAGGAGACGCTGGTGCGCGGCACCGTCGTCGAGCCGGAGGACGTCGCCACGGTGGTCGGGAACCTGGTCGACAACGCGGTGCGCGCGGCGGTCGAGGGGCGGCGCGACGTGCGCTTCGTCGAGGTCGAGCTGCTCGACGACGGCGACGCGCTCTTCGTGACGGTCGCCGACTCCGGCGACGGAGTGCTCGATCCGGACTCGCTGTTCGACCGGGCCGGCGCGGGCGACCCCGTCGAGGACGACGGTCGCGTGCACGGCCGCGGCTTCGGCCTGCCGCTCTGCCGCGAGGTGGCCGCCCGGCGCGGCGGCGAGGTCTGGCTGGCGGACGCCGGCGGAGCGGAGTCGGGGGCCGTGCTGTGCGCGCGCCTCCCCGGAGCGGTGCGGCCGCCGGAGCAGGACGGGGACCGGTCATGAGCGCGGACACGGCGCGGGAGCGCACGGTGCTGGTGGTGGACGACGACTTCCGGGTCGCCCAGCTGCACGCGGACCTGGTCGAGGCGCGGCAGGGGCTGACGGCCCTTCCTCCGGTGCACACGGCGCGCGCGGCGCGGGCGGCCGTCGCCGAGCACGCGCCCGATCTGCTCCTGCTCGACGTGCACCTGCCGGACCAGAGCGGGATCGCGCTGCTCCGCGAGCTCGACACCGACGCGTTCATCGTGAGCGCCGCCTCCGACGGGGCGACGGTGCGGCGCGCCCTGCACGCGGGGGCGCTCGGGTACCTCATCAAGCCGTTCGAGGCGCGCCTGCTCGGCGAGCGCCTCGACGCGTACGTGCGGTTCCGGAACGTGCTGCGGGAGGACCGCGCGGCCGATCAGGAGGCGGTGGAGCGGGCGCTGCGCATCCTGCACTCGGGCGACGCGACCGCCGCGCAGCCCTCGCGCTCGGCGACCGAGCAGCTCGTCCTGGCGCGCCTGGCCGAGTCGGGCGCCGAGCTGTCGGCCCTCGAGGTGGCCGAGCGCGCCGGCATCTCGCGCGCCACCGCCCAGCGCTACCTCTCGGGTCTCGCGGGCCGCGGCCTCGTCGAGATGACCCTCAGCTACGGCACCACCGGCCGTCCGGAGCACCGCTACCGCGCCCGCTGACCCTCCGCGAGCGGAGTCCGCGCTCGAGCCGGCGGGACGTTCTCGGCGGTCGGGACCCGCTCTCGGGGACCTGAGCGCCTAGGGGAGCTGACTGCGGAGCACCGGCGTGCGGTGCTCGGTCGAGCCGAACGAGGGATCCGCGTGTCAGCGGATCCTCCTAGGCGGTCGGGACCCGCTCTCGGGAACCCGACCGCCCGTGGGAGCCGACTGCGGTGCGCCGCTCTGCGGCGCACGAGACGGCCCGTCGAACGAGCGATCCGCGTGTCAGCGGATCGTTCTAGGCGGTCGGGACCCGCTCTCGGGAAACCGACCGCCTAGGAGAGCCGACTGCGGTGCGCCGCCTCGCGGCGCACGAGACGACTCAGTGCGTCGCGTCGACGTCCGCGCCCGCGGCCTCGGCCACGCGGCGGCGCTCGGAGGCCTCGGCGGCCATGCGGCGGCCCTTGGGGCTGACGAGGGAGGCGATCACCGTGATCACGAGGACGCCGATGATGACCGAGAGCGACAGTCCGGTGCCGATCTCGAAGACCTCCACGTGCTCGCCGTTGTTGATGAACGGCAGGTTGTTCTCGTGGAGCGCGTGCAGGATCAGCTTCACGCCGATGAAGGCGAGGATCGCGGCGAGGCCGATGCTGAGGTAGACGAGGCGGTCGAGCAGACCGTCGATGAGGAAGTACAGCTGGCGCAGGCCCAGAAGCGAGAACGCGGTCGCCGTGAAGACGAGGTACACGTCGCTGGTGAGGCCGAAGATCGCCGGCACGCTGTCGAGGGCGAACAGGATGTCCGTTCCGCCGATCGCCGCCATGACGAGGATCATCGGCGTGAGGACCTTCTTGCCGTCGATGTGCGTGTAGAACTTGTCGCCGTCGTACTGGTCGCTCGTCTTGAAGATCCGCTTGGCCAGGCGCACCATCACGTTGTCGCTGGAGTGGTCGTCGCCCGGCTTGACCAGGTTGAACGCGGTCAGCAGCAGGATCAGGCCGAAGATGTAGAAGACCCAGGCGAACGAGTTGATCAGCGCGGCGCCGAGGAAGATGAAGCCGGTGCGGGCGATCAGCGCGAAGACGATGCCGAAGAGGAGCACCTTCTGCTGGTCGGCGCGGGGCACCTTGAAGCTCGCCATGATGATGAGGAAGACGAACAGGTTGTCGACCGAGAGGGCCTTCTCGGTGATGTACCCCGCGAAGTACTCCGATCCGGGCGTCGCTCCGCCGAAGACGAGGACGCCGAGCCCGAAGAGCACGGCGATGCCGACGTAGAGCGCCGACCAGATCGACGACTCCTTCAGCGTGGGCTCGTGGGCCTTCCGGACGTGGAAGAAGAAGTCGAAGAGCAGGAGCAGGACGATGAAGACGATCGTCAGGGTCCAGATCAGGGGCGATACGGTCATGAAGGGGCTGGCCTCGCTCGTGAAGGGGGGGTCGGGGGACGGTCGCGGGGGTCGCTCGTCAAGGGAAAAGGTAGCGAGGCACCGTGATGAGCAGGGTGCCCGCCGATGGATCGTGAGTATCTTCTCAGTTCTCCGCGCGTCCCTCGCGCCCAGCGGCCGGGGCGCCACACTGGTCACCATGACCGGCGCCGCTGTCGACAGGACCTTCCAGGACGCCTCCGGCGTCGTCATCCACTACCGCTGGTGGCCGCACCCCTCGCCCCGCGCGATCGTGCAGCTGGCCCACGGGGTCGGCGAGCACTCGGGGCGCTACGTCGAGCTGGCGGAGGCGCTGGTCGCCGCCGGGTACGCGGTCGCGGCGGACGACCACCGCGGGCACGGCCGGACCGGCCTCGAGCAGCACGGCGGCGACTCCTCCCGGCTCGGACTGCTGGGGCCGGGCGGCCTGCGCGCGACCGAGGCGGCGATCCTCCGGCTGACGGAGCTGCTCGCGGAGGAGAGCGCGGGAGTGCCGATCGTGCTGCTCGGCCACTCCTGGGGGTCGCTCATGGCGCAGCGGATCGTCGACCGCCACTCCGGCGCCTACGCCGCGCTCGTGCTGAGCGGCACCGCCTACCGCCTCCCGGGGCACATGAACGCGGGCGACCTGGCGAAGCGGCACCGCGTCGCCGGCGGTCTCGGCCTCGAGTGGCTCTCCCGCGACCCGGAGGTCTGGCAGCGGTTCCACGACGACCCCCTCACCTTCACCACGCCGCTCGCGAAGCGGATCGGGCTGGTCGAGACTCTGCGGCTGGTCGGCCGCCCGAAGCGCGGGCCCGAGCATCCACTGCCCCTGCTGCTGGTCGTGGGCGCCGACGACACCCTCGGCGGCGAGCGGTCGGTGCGCGCGCTCGCCCAGGCCTACCGGCGGCGGGCCGGGTACACGGACGTCTCGGTGCGGGTGTACCCGGAGGCACGGCACGAGCTGTTCCAGGAGCTCAACCGGGCCGAGGTCACGGCCGATCTCGTGGAGTGGCTGGGCGAGCGCTTCCCCGCCCCGGCTCGCGCCTAGGCTGGCGTCATGCATGGCGAGTACAAGGTCCCCGGCGGAAAGCTCGTGGTCGTCGACCTCGACGTGGTCGACGGGAGGTTCGCCGGGTTCCGCCTGGCGGGCGACTTCTTCCTCGAGCCCGACACGGCCCTCGACGACATCGACCGCGCGGTCGTGGGCCTCCCGGCCGAGACCGACGCGAAGTCCATCGCCGCCGCCATCCGGCAGGCGCTCCCGGCCGACGCGGTCCTGCTCGGCTTCACGCCCGAGGCCGTCGCGGTCGCGATCCGCCGCTCGCTGCAGAAGGCGACCAGCTGGCGCGACTACGACTGGCGCATCGTGCACGACCGGGCCGTCCCTCCCGCGACCCACCTGGCGCTCGACGAGGTGCTGACCGCCGCGGTCGGCGAGGGCCGCCGGGAGCCGACGCTGCGGATCTGGGAGTGGGACCAGCCCGCCGTCGTCATCGGCAGCTTCCAGTCGCTCCGCAACGAGGTCGACCTCGACAACGCGGCGAAGTACGGCGTCGACGTGGTCCGCCGCATCTCGGGCGGCGGCGCGATGTTCATGGAGGCGGGCAGCGTCGTCACGTACTCGCTCTACGTCCCCGGCGACCTCGTCCAGGGGCTGACCTTCGCCGACTCCTACGCCTTCCTCGACGAGTGGGCCGTCAGCGCGCTGCAGTCGCTCGGGATCGACGCGGTCTACCAGCCGCTCAACGACATCACCTCGCCCTCGGGCAAGATCGGCGGCGCCGCGCAGAAGCGCCTGGGCTCCGGCGCCGTCCTCCATCACGTGACCATGAGCTACGACATCGACGCCGAGAAGATGGTGCAGGTGCTGCGGATCGGCCGCGAGAAGCTCTCGGACAAGGGCATCGCCTCCGCCGTGAAGCGCGTCGACCCGCTGCGCAGCCAGACCGGGCTCAGCCGAGCCGAGATCATCGAGCGGATGAAGGCGACCTTCGTGCAGCTGCACGGCGGCGAGGCGGGGACGCTGACCGAGGAGGAGTACGCGGCGGCGGAGGAGCTGGTGCGGACGAAGTACTCGACTCCGGAGTGGCTGCGGCGCGTCCCCTGACCGGCGGGTCCGGGGCGGCGGTCGCCGGCCCGTGGACCCGGAGCGGTACGCGGCGGGCCGGTCCGGCGGGCTCCCGTCAGCTCGCGAGGAGCTCCTGGTAGTCCGGGTGCTCGGCGATGAACTCGGCGACGAACGGGCAGGCCGGGACGATGCGCCCGCCGAAGCGCTCGTGCGCGTCGTCGAGGGCCGCCTCGACGAGGGTGTCGCCGAGTCCCTCGTGGCGGTGCTCGGGCGCGATCTCGGTGTGGAGGAAGACCACGTCGCGGCCGCGGACCGCGTAGTCCGCGACTCCGACGGTCTCGCCGTCGAGCCAGAGCGTGTAGCGGGACGAGTCCTCGTCGTGGCGCACCTCGGAGATCATCGCGCCACTCTACGCCGGAGCCTCCCGGCACCCGTCGAGCCCGGGTGCGAGGTGCGGAGCGTGTCGCCGGGCTCACACGCACTGGCACAATTGCCGGGTGCCCAGGACGATCCAGATCGCGGACGGCGTCCCGGAGTCGCGGAGCGCGGTGTTCCACGCCGACAACCTCGAGGTCCTGCCGCAGCTGGCCGACGGGGCCTTCACCGTCGTCTACCTCGACCCGCCGTTCAACACGGGCCGGGCGCAGGTGCGCACCTCGACCACCTCGGTGCGCTCCACCACCGGCACGATCGCCGGCTTCAAGGGGCGCAGCTACGAGCGGATCCGCGGCGACCTCCTCCGCTACGACGACCGCTTCGACGACTACTGGTCGTTCCTCGAGCCGCGTCTGGCCGAGGCGTGGCGGCTCCTCGCCGACGACGGCACCCTCTACCTCCACCTCGATTACCGCGAGGCGCACTACGCGAAGGTGCTGCTCGACGCGCTCTTCGGCCGCGAGTGCTTCCTCAACGAGATCATCTGGGCCTACGACTACGGAGCGAAGGCCACGCGCCGCTGGCCGACCAAGCACGACACGATCCTCGTCTACGTGAAGGACCCGCGCGGCTACCACTTCGACTCCGCCGCCGTGGACCGCGAGCCGTACATGGCCCCGGGCCTGGTGACCCCCGAGAAGGCCGAGCGCGGCAAGCGGCCGACCGACGTGTGGTGGCACACGATCGTCTCGCCGACCGGCCGCGAGAAGACCGGGTACCCGACGCAGAAGCCGGAGGGGATCCTCCGCCGCATCGTGCAGGCGTCCAGCCGCGAGGGCGACGCCGTCCTCGACTTCTTCGCCGGCTCCGGCACGACCGGCGCCGTCGCGCACGCTCTCGGCCGCCGCTTCGTCCTCGTCGACGAGCACGCCGACGCGGTCGCCGTCATGCGCCGCCGCTTCGCCGCCCTCGACCCGGCGCCGCTCTTCCTCTGACGCGGGCCCTCTCGACTCGTCAGACGTGTCGAGGTCGGTCGCTCCCACTGTCCAGAAGGTGTCGCACTCGACATCGATCGCTCCGACTGTCCAGGAGTTGTCGCACTCGACGCCGACTGCGACAACTCCTGGACAGTCGTGGTGGGAGGCGCGCCTCCCCAGGTGCGGGATCAGGGGTTCGTCCACAGAATGCGGATCGCGGGAGTCGGACGAGGATCACGGACCGCCAGAATCGCGGCATGTCCAGCACCGACCTCGGAGCCTTCACCCGGCGAGCGGCACTCCGCGCAGGGGTGACGGACGCCCGACTGCGCACTCCCGCCCTGGCCAGCCCCTTCCACGGAGTGCGCACCCGGGTGGCGCCCGTGACGCACCTGGAACGAGCCGCCGCCTACCTGCCGCGGCTGCGGCCCTGGCAGCTCTTCTCCCACCTGACCGCGGCCGAAGCCTGGGGAGTGCCGCTCCCGGCGCGACCCGGCGAGGACGATCCGATCCACGTGTCGGCGACGACGCCGCACCGGCCCCCCAGGACCCGGGGTGTGATCGGCCACACCCTCACGGAGACGGACAGGGTCGAGCGGCACGGCCTGCCGGTGACGGGAGCGGTGTCGACGTGGATCGCGCTCGCGCCACTGCTGTCCGCCCGCGATCTCCTCGCGGCGACGGACCACCTCCTGTTCGAGCCGCGCTACCCGCGCCGGGACGATCCGCGTCCCCATGTCCGGCTTCACGAGCTGCAGGACCGCCTGGCCTCCCATCGGGGCCGGGGCCGACGCGGCCTGGCTGAGGCTCTGCGGCTGGCATCGACCGGAGCCGCCTCGCGGAGGGAGACCTGGCTCCGCGCTCTCGTCGAGGAGGCGGGACTGCCCGCGCCCGACGTGAACGCCGAGATCAGGATCGGCGGCCGACTGCTCGCGGTCGGCGATCTGGTCTTCGAACGGTGGAAGGTGGTGGCGGAGTACGACGGCGGCCAGCACCGGACGGACGACGCGCAGTTCTCACGCGATCGTGAACGGCTCCTGGCCCTGCACCTCGCGGGCTGGATCGTCGTGGTCGTCCGCGCGGAGGGTCTGACCCGGGGCAGGGCGCGCACGATCGCCGAGCTCCGTGCCGCTCTCGTGGCCCACGGCTGGCGACCGTGATGCACCCCGTCGACGGATCGACCCGCTCGTCCATCCCCGCCCCGCCGCCCGCGTCCGCCTCACCGTCCGGATCCGTTCGCCCGTCCGCATCCGATCGAGCACGCGGAGTTCTCCGACTGTCCAGGAGTCGTCGCACTCGGCGTCGACTGCGACGACTCCTGGACAGTCGCGGGCCGGCGTCAGCTGCTGGCGCGGACGACCAGCGACGTCGGCATCAGCGTGCGGTGCTCCACGGGGAGCCCCTCGATGCGGGCGGTCAGCAGCTCCACCATGCGGGCGCCGAGCTCGTCGGGGAGCTGGCGAACGGTGGTCAGCGCGGGGACGGCGTTCCGCGCGAAGAGATCGTCGTCGAAGCCCACGACGGACACGTCCTCGGGGATCCGGCGGCCGGCCTCGCGGAGGGCGGCGTAGGCGCCGACCGCCATCTGGTCGTTCGCGGCGAAGACGCCGTCCAGGTCGGGGTCGCGGGCGAGGAGGCGGCGCATCGCCTCGGTGCCGCTGGCCGGCGAGAAGTCTCCCCACTCGACGAGGTCGTCGGCGAGGCCGGCGTCGGTGAGTGCTCCGCGCCAGCCGATCAGGCGGTCGACGCCCGGCGGCATGTCGGCGGGGCCCGCGATGGTGGCGATCCGGCGCCGGCCGCGCTCGATCAGGTGCGCGGTGGCGACGGCCGCCCCCTCCGTGTTGTCCACGTCGACGAAGTAGGAGCCGCGCTCGTCCGGCGAGAGCGGCCGGCCGCCGAAGACGATCGGCAGCGTGCCCGAGAGCGCCGCGTAGGAGTGGTCGCCGGAGTGGTGCGAGACCACGAGCGCGCCGTCGACATTGCCGCCGAGCAGGTACCGCCGCGTCTTCTCGCCGTCCGTCTCGGACGCGATCAGCATCGAGAGCGTGTAGTCCGTGTCGGCCAGGCGCATCGCGGCGCCCTGCACGATCGAGGCGAAGAACGGGTCCGCGAAGACGCGCGCGGTCGACTCCGGCACGATCAGCGCGATCGACTGCGTGCGCCGCGAGGCGAGCATCCGCGCCGCGTGATTGGGCACGTAGTCGAGCTCGCCGATCGCCTTCTCGACGGCGGCCACGATCTCGGCCGCCACCTGCGGGGCGCCGTTGACCACCCGCGAGACCGTCGCGCGCGAGACTCCGGCCCGCGCCGCGACCATCTCGAGGGTGGGGGAGCGGCCCCCGCCGCGGACGCCCGTCGGCTCGCTCACGGGTCAGTCCAGGATCGCCGCGGCGCTGCCGCCGAGCAGTCGGGAGTAGACCAGGCCCGAGTCCTTCACGATCCGCTCCTGCGTGCCGTAGTCGACGCGCACGACGCCGAAGCGCTTCTCGTAGCCCCAGGCCCACTCGTAGTTGTCGAGGAGGGACCACACGAAGTAGCCGCGGACGTCGGCGCCCTGGTCGATCGCGTCGGCGACCTTCTCGACGTGGTCGAGCACGTACTGCGTGCGGTCCGCGTCGTGCACGCGGCCGTCCTCGACGTCGTCGTCGTAGGCGGCGCCGTTCTCGGTCACGTAGAGCGGAGGGAGGTTCTCGTACTCCAGGCCCAGGCGGGTCAGCAGGTAGCGCAGCCCGTCGGGGTTCACCTCCCAGTCCATCGCGGTGCGCGGCAGCCCGCGCGACGGGAAGGTGATGAACTCGGAGCCGACCCAGGGGGAGCCGACCTCGCGGTCGGTCGCCTGGGCGAAGTCGTCGGCTCCGGCCGGCAGCGGATGCGCAGAGACGTTGTCGTCGTGGTAGTGGTTCACGCCGAGGAAGTCGAGCGGGAGCGAGATGAGATCGAGGTCGCCGTCGACGATCAGCTCGTCGAGCCCGAGCCCGGCGACGTCCTCGAGCAGGTCCCCGGGGTACTCGCCGCGCAGCAGCGGGTCGAGGAAGATCCGGTTCTGGAGGGCGTCGAAGCGGCGTGCGGCGTCGAGGTCGGCCTCGTCCTCGGGGTCGTCGGGGACGGCGTTCGAGAGGTTGAGCGTGATGCCGAGGTTCTGCGCTCCGAGCTGCCGGAGCGTCGAGACGGCCAGCCCGTGGGCGAGGTGCGTGTGGTGCACGGCGGCGAGGGCCTTCTGCTGCGAGATCACGCCGGGGGCGTGCACGCCCGCGCCGTAGGAGAGCAGGGTCGAGCAGAACGGCTCGTTGAACGTCGTCCAGTGCTGCACCCGGTCGCCGAGGCTCTCGTAGACGGCCTCGGCGTAGTCCCGGAATCGCTCGGCGGTGTCGCGGTTCGCCCAGCCGCCGGTCTCCTCGACGGCCTGCGGGAGGTCCCAGTGGTAGAGGGTGAGCCACGGCAGCACGCCGGCGCCGAGCAGCTCGTCGACCAGGCGGGAGTAGAAGTCGAGGCCCTCGGGGTTCACGGCGCGGTCGCCCGGCTTCACGCGCGCCCAGCTGACCGAGAAGCGGTAGGAGCCGAGCCCCAGCTCCTTCATCAGCCGCACGTCCGCGGGCATCCGGTGGTAGTGGTCCACCGCGACCTCGGGGGTGTCGCCCTTCGCGACCGCTCCGGGGACGCGGGAGAAGGCGTCCCAGATGCTGTCCTCCTTGCCGCCCTCGTGGCCGGCGCCCTCGATCTGGGCGGCGGCGGTCGCGGATCCCCAGAGGAAGCCGGCGGGCCAGTCGCGGACGGCGAGCCGGTCGGCGCGGGCGACCTGCTCCGAGAGGCTCGGGGTCGCGGGGGAGGGGGTGGGGGCGGCGCTCATTGCGGACTCCTTCGGCAGCGGTCCGACCATCCTAGAGCCCCGGTGGAGCGCTCTCTCCCTGGAACGCGGGACATCGTGCCCCGGACGACCGCGAGGCGCCGCCTCCCCGGCCGGACACCGCGGTGAGGGCGGTGTCCGGGCGGCGGAGGCGGCGCCTCGGAGGAGAGCAGCGGAGCGCAGGCGCGGTCGGCCGGCGCTTCCCGATCAGGCCCGGTGGGCGCCGTGCCCGTCGCGGGGGGGAGCGGTGCGGATCGAGTCCGTCCGGACGTCCGGCTCGATGCTGCCCGCGGCCAGGTCGGCCCCGGCGCGCGCGGCCAGCTGCGGGTCCGTGCGGCGCAGCTCCTCCGCGCTGTCCTCGGCCGCGAGGTCGTGCGCCTCCTGCATGGCTGACTTCGCCCGCAGCGGCGGGGTCTTGAGGAACCACGAGAGCACGAAGGCCAGCAGGACCACGCCCAGCGCGACCTGGAACACGGTCACGGTCGCGTCGTTGAACCCGGTCAGGAACGGGGCCGACAGGGCGCGGTCCGCGGTGTTCAGGAACGACGTGTCCCCGTCGAGCGCGGAGCCGATCGCGGCGGTGTCCTGCGACTGCAGCAGCTTCAGGATCCCGGCGTTGGCCGGATCCGCGGCGACGGCGGGGTCGGTGGCGGCCCGCTGCAGATCCGCCGCGAGCGCCGGGTTCTTGAAGGCCGCGGCGATGGTGTCGGGGATGCGGCTGAAGAGCACCGAGAAGATCACGGCGGTGCCCAGGGTGCCCCCGATCTGGCGGAAGAACGTGGAGGCGCTGGTCGCGACTCCCATGTTCGCCACGTCGACCGAGTTCTGCGAGGCCAGGGTGAGGGTCTGCATCATCTGCCCGAGCCCGAGGCCCAGCATCAGCATCCCGCCCATCATGAAGATCACCGGCTTGTCGATCGTCACGAAGGTGAAGTAGAAGAACGCGGCCGACATCAGGAAGGTGCCGACGATCGGGAAGGCGCGGTAGCGGCCCGTGCGCGAGATGATCTGACCCGAGACGATCGAGGCGATCATCAGGCCGAGGATCATCGGCAGCATCAGGAAGCCGGACTCGGTCGGCGTGGCGCCGTTCACCAGCTGCAGGTACAGCGGGATCGCCATCATGCCGCCGAACATGCCGAAGCCGACGAGGACGCCCAGCACGGTCGCCATCGAGAAGGTCGGCGAGCGGAAGAGCTTGAGGGGGATGAGCGCGTCGTCGCCCATCATCCGCTCGGCCGCGATGAAGCCGATGACGCCCAGCGCGCCGACGATGTAGCAGACCCACGCGACCGGCGAGCCCCAGCCCCACTCGCGGCCCTGCTCGGCGATCAGCAGCAGCGGTCCCGCGGCGATGACGACGAGGGAGGCGCCCCACCAGTCGATCCGCACCGAGCGCTTGCCGGCGGGCTTGGGCAGGTGGAGGAACCGCACGACGATGAAGAGCGCGACGGCGCCGATCGGGAGGTTGATCAGGAAGACCCAGCGCCAGCCGGTGATGAAGAGGATCTCGGGGGTGCCGGCGAGCAGGCCGCCGATGAGCGGTCCGACGACGCTGGAGATCCCGAAGACGGCCAGGAAGTAGCCCTGGTACTTGGCGCGCTCGCGCGGGGGCAGGATGTCGCCCATCACCGTGAGCGCGAGCGACATGAGCCCGCCGGCGCCGAGGCCCTGCACGGCGCGGAAGCCCGCGAGGCCGAGCATCGAGGTCGAGAATCCGGCGAGCGTCGAGCCGATCAGGAACAGCACGATCGCGATCAGGTAGAGCGGGCGGCGTCCGAAGATGTCGGAGAGCTTGCCGTAGATCGGCGTCGCGATCGTCGAGACGATCAGGTAGGCGGTGGTCACCCACGCCTGCTGCGAGAGGCCGTCGAGGTCGTCCGCGATGGTGCGCATCGAGGTGCCGACGATGGTCTGGTCGAGCGAGGAGAGGAACATCCCCGCCATCAGGCCGAAGATGACGAACAGGATCTGCCGGTGCGACATCACGGCGCCGGACGGCGTCGAGGTCGGAGCGGATGGAGCGGAGGCGGAGTCGGCCACGGTGGTCCCCTTGTCTGGCGGACGCGTCCAGGCACGGCGATCCGCCGCAAACGTTGCGTGCTGCGCAAAGTTACACCGCGTGCGGAGAGCGCGACAGAGCGTCCGGCGAGCCTGAACGGGATCTCAGGGCCGCCGTGCCGGGGCCGTGCATCAGGCCGGAGCGGGGACCGCCTCGTCCGCCCAGCCGGCCTCACGGAGCGCTGCGCGGGCCTCGGCTCGGGCCGAGTACGGCGTGCGCACGCCGAGGATGTCGCGGTAGTTCTGGTGCCCGGGGCCGGCCCAGAGGATGGCGTCGCCCTCGTGCGCCAGGGACACGGCGACGCGGATGGCGCGCTTGGGGTCGTCGACCTCGTGGATCTCGGCGTCCGGACGTGCGGCGCGGGCGGCCTCGACGAGGGTGCGCCGGATCGAGGCCGGGTCCTCGAAGCGCGGGTGGTGGTCGGTGACGACCAGCACGTCGCTGCCCAGGACGGCGGATTCGGCCATCGCCGGGCGCTTGAGCGCGTCCCGGTCGCCGTCGGCGCCGAACACCATGACCACGCGGCCGGGAGTGACCTCGCGGACGGCCTCCAGTGTGCGCGCGAAGGCGTCGGCGCTGTGTCCGAAGTCGACGTACACCGTGGGGCCGCGCTCGCCCGAGACGCGCTCGGTGCGGCCGGGGAGGGAGGCGTCCACTCCGCCGTCGCGGTGCAGCGCGGCGCGGATCTCGCCGATCGGCCGACCGGACTCGATAAGCATCACGATCGCCAGTCCGGCGTTGGCGGCCATGTGGGTGCCGATGATCGGGACGGAGGTCGTGATGGCACGGCCCTCGCGGTTGCCGATCCGGAAGCGGGTGCGGCCGAACTCCTGCTCGAGCACCGTCACGGTCCAGTCGGCGTCGACGCCCGGGAGGGAGGTGATCGTGGTGACCGGCACGCCGGCGACCTCGACGAGGCGCGCGCCCGCGGGGGAGTCGAGCGAGACGACGGCCCGGCGCGCGCGATCGGGCTGGAACAGCTGGGCCTTCTCGCCGAAGTAGGTGTCCATGTCGCCGTAGTCGTCGAGATGGTCGTGGCTGAGGTTCGTGAAGCCGGCGACGTCGAAGACCACGCCGTCGACGCGGTGGCGGGTGAGCGCCTGGGCGCTGACCTCGATCGCGGCCGCGCCGACGCCCTCCTCCTCCATGCGGGCGACGAGCGCGTGCAGCTCCGTCGCCTCCGGGGTGGTCAGGCCGCTGGTCACCGAGGTGTCGCCGATGTGGCGCTCCGCGGTCGAGCTGAGGCCGGGCACGACGCCGAGCTGGCGGAGGATCCCCTCGAGCATGTGGACGGTCGACGTCTTGCCGTTGGTGCCGGTCACGCCGAGCAGCACGGGGGAGCGCTCGGCCGTCCCGTAGACGGCGGCGGCGACGGCGCCCAGGCGGGAGCGGGGGTCGTCGACCACGAGGACGGGCAGACCGGTCGCGCGCGCGGCGTCGGCGCCCGCGGCGTCGGTCAGCACGGCGGAGGCGCCGCGGGCCACGGCCTGCTCGACGAACTCGGCCCCGTGACGGTTGACCCCGGGCAGGGCGACGAAGAGGTCACCGGGCTCGACGTCGGAGGCGATCAGCGTCACTCCGCTGATCTCGGCCGTCAGGCCGCCCTCGTCGCCGATCTCGAGCGTCCGAGCGAGGGCGGCGAGAGGGACGGAGGGTGCGGTGAGGGGTCGGAGCATGGGGTCCTTCCATCGACGGCTCCGTGGGGGGCCGTGCAGCCGAGGGGGCGGTCGCACGCGGAGTCGTGGCTGTCACTCAAGCTAGGGGGTCTGCTTATGTGAATCCTTAGAGGATATGCGCGACCCGCGTGGAGGGGCACGGGTGGACAGAACCGATCGCCGGTGCTTCAGCAGATGCGCAGGAACGGGTCTGTCTAGGCTCGGAGGATGACGTCGAACGAGAACGAGCCGACCGATGGGCGCCCCGTCCGCCGCCGAGCCCTGGTCATCGGGGGTGTGGCCGCCGCGGCGGGCCTGACCGCGCTGGGGGTCGGAGCCGCCATCGGGAACGGAGCGCCGGCGCCCTCGCCGACCCCCTCGACGGCGCCGCCCGCTCCGTCGCCCTCCGCCGCCGCGACCACTTCGGCGCCCACAGCGGAGCCGACCGCCACTCCGACTCCCACACCCACTCCCACCGCCTCCGGGATCGACCTCACCGCGCAGTCCGTCGACGACCCGGCGAGCACCTGGGTCGTCGTCAACAAGCTGCGGACGCTCGCGCCGGTCGACTACGTCCCCGCCGACCTGACCTTCCCCGACGTGCCCTACGTCAATCGGCAGCCGATGCGCCAGGCGACCGCGGACGCCCTCGTCCCGCTCTTCGCCGCCGCCCGCTCCGAGGCCGGCCTCTCGCTGGCGGTGCAGAGCGCCTACCGCTCCTACGACACCCAGGTCAGCGTCTACGCGGGCTGGGTGTCCTCGCGCGGGCAGG
>NZ_PSVB01000048.1:0-1832 GCF_002932165.1 Rathayibacter sp. AY1F8 | reverse complement strand
GCACCACCCCGCCACTCGGGAGCCGGGACGCTCCTGAGGCGTCCCGGCTCCCGAGTGGCGGGGTGGTGCAGGGGGGTGGGGCTGGTGATTTGGGATCAGGAGGCGGCGATCGCCTCGGTGACCGCGGAGCGGGCGTCGGCGGCGCTGTCGGCGGCGAGAGCGAGCTCCGCGTACCGCTTGGCGTCCTCGAGGGTGTGCTCGGCCAGCTCGGCGCGGACGTCGGCGAGAGCCGACGGCGACATCGAGAGGGTGGTGGCGCCGAGGCCGACGAGGACCACGGCGAGCAGCGGGTCGGCGGCGGCTTCTCCGCAGATCCCGACGGGCTTGCCCAGCGCCGCTCCCGCGCGGCCGACCTCGCCGACGAGGCGGAGCACGGCCGGGTGCCACGGGTCCTGGAACGCCGAGACCGTACCGAGCATGCGGTCGGCGGCGAGCGTGTACTGGGTCAGGTCGTTGGTGCCGATCGAGGCGAAGTCCGCGACTCCGAGGATGCGGTCGGCGAGCAGGGCGGAGGAGGGGACCTCCACCATCACTCCGGCGGTGCGGATGCCGAGCTCCCGCGCCATCGAGGTGAAGTAGCGGGTCTCGTCCACGGTCGCGACCATCGGCGCCATGACCCAGAGGTCGGCGTCGGTCGCGGCATCGGCCTGGGCGAGGGCGGTGAGCTGGTCGCGGAGGATCTGCTCGCTGGCGCGGAGGGCGCGCAGTCCGCGGAGACCGAGGGCCGGGTTCTCCTCGTGGTCGTCGTTGAGGAAGCTCAGCGGCTTGTCGGCGCCGGCGTCGAGCGCGCGGACGACGACCTTGCGGCCGGGGAACGCGGCGAGCAGGCGCGTGTACTGCTCCGCCTGCTCGGCGACCGAGGGCGCCTCCTTCGCGTCGAGGAAGAGGAACTCGGTGCGGAACAGCCCCACTCCCTCGGCGCCGAGCTCGACCGCGTTCGCAGCGCCGTCGGCCGAGCCGAGGTTCGCGAGCAGCGGCACGGCGTGGCCGTCGGCCAGCGCGCCGGGGACGACCGGTGCGGCGAGCATCTCGGCGCGCTCGGCGATCGAGGACTTCGCGGCGCTGATCTCGGCGTCCGAGGGGTTCACCGTCACGACGCCGGAGGTGGCGTCGAGGATGACGAGCTGGCCGTCCCGCAGGTCGAGGGCGCCGGTGGTGCCGACGATGGCGGTGATCGACTTCTCCCGGGCGAGGATCGCCGTGTGCGAGGTCGGTCCTCCGTCGCTGGTGATCAGGCCGAGGACCTTCTCGAGGTCGAGCAGCGCCGTGTCGGCCGGAGCGAGGTCGCGGGCGACGAGCACGAACGGCTCGTCCGACTCGGGGACGCCGGGAGCGGCGACGCCGCGGAGGTGCGCCACGACGCGCTGCGAGACGTCGTCGAGGTCGGTCGCGCGCTCGGCCATGTAGCCGCCCATCGCCACGAGCAGGTCGCGGAAGCCGGCGAAGGCCTCGTGCACGGCGCGCTCCGCGGTCTTGCCCCCGGCGATCCGCGCCTTGACGTCGTCCGCGAGGGACGGGTCCTCGGCCATCAGGGCCTGGGCGTCGAGGACGTCCTTCGCCGAGCCGCCGGCCCGCTCGCCGCGGTGGCGGATCGTCGCTGCGGTGGCGGAGAGCGACGAGACGGCGCGCTCCTCCTCCTGGGCGACGCTGCGGGTGCTGGCGGTGTCCTCGGGTTCGGGCAGCGGCTCCGGCATGCGCAGGACCGGCCCGAGGGCCAGCCCGCGTCCCACTCCGGTGCCCTGGAGCTTGGCGGAGGCGTAGGCGGTCTGAGGAGTGGACAGCGTCATGGGTGCTCGTTCCTGTCGTGCGGAGTGCGGGCGGGAGAAGAGGAT
>NZ_PSVB01000047.1:0-1920 GCF_002932165.1 Rathayibacter sp. AY1F8 | reverse complement strand
GAGGAGGGCGCCGGCGCGATCGCGGGCGTCGTCTCGGGACGGGTCGACCCCTCCGGCCACCTGCCGGTCTCGCTGCCGCGCTCGGCCGGGGCGCAGCCGTTCTCGTACCTGCACCCGATCCTCGGCGGGCCGTCGGACGTGACCTCCGCCGACAGCACGCCGGTGCGGCCGTTCGGCCACGGGCTCTCGTACACGCACTTCGCCCGGACGGAGCTGGCGGCCGAGGAGTCCGCCCCGACGGACGGCTCCTTCACGGCGACCGTGCGCGTCCGCAACACGGGCGAGCGGGCGGGCACCGACCTGGTGCAGCTGTACGCCCGCGACGTGTTCGCGAGCGTGACCCGGCCGGTGGCGCAGCTGCTCGGCTACGCGCGGGTCGCGCTCGAGCCCGGCGAGGAGGCGGAGGTCCGCTTCGAGGTCCCGGCCGCGCGCCTGGCCTTCACCGGACGCGAGGGCGTGCGGATCGTCGAGCCCGGCCGCGTCGAGCTGTGGGTGGGCCCGGACTGCGCGACGCGCGAGACGGAGACGGCGCTCGAGCTGGTCGGCCCGGCCGCCGCTGTCGACGCCTCCTCGCAGCGCCTCGTCGGCACGCGGGTCCAGCGGGCGGGAGCGGGCGTCCCGGCCTGACCCGTGCACAACGCTGGAAGGATCGCTCCGGCGGGCCGTGGATCCGCGGATCCCGGTGCCCGCGGGGCGATCCTTCCTGCGGTCTGAGCACGGCGCGGCTCCGGCACCGCTCTGGCGCGGCTCGGACGGGCGCGGCAGGCTGGGGGGATGAGCGACGACGCGAAGCAGACCCTCCTCCGCTACCTGCAGGAGGGGCGCGACGCCCTGCTGCAGAAGCTCGACGGGCTCGACGAGTACGACGTGCGGCGGCCGCTGGTCGCGACGGGCACGAACCTGCTCGGCCTGGTGAAGCACGTGGCGGGCACCGAGGCGGGCTACCTCGGCGCCGTGTTCGGGCGGCCGTTCCCGGAGCCGATGCCGTGGATGGAGGACGAGTCGGAGCCGAACTCGGACATGTGGGCGACGGCCGACGAGTCCCCGGCCGACGTCGTCGCGCTGTACCGCCGCGTGTGGGCCCACTCCGACGCGACGGTCGCGGCCCTCCCGCTCGACGCTCCCGGGCAGGTCCCCTGGTGGACGAACCGCGACGTGACGCTGCACCGGATCCTCGTCCACATCACCGCGGAGACGCACCGGCACGCCGGCCACGCCGACATCGTCCGCGAGCTGATCGACGGGCGGGTCGGGCTCCGGACGCCCGGCGACAACCTCCCGCCGGTGCCGGAGGAGTGGTGGCCGGAGTACCGGGAGCGCCTCGAGTCGCTGGCGCGCGCCGTGCGCGACCGGGGCTGACGTGCCGGCGTCCGTCGGCACCGCGGTCACGCCGGCACGCGCGGCGCGGCTGCTCGACGAGCTCGATCCCGCGACGGAGGCGGCGCTCGACGCGGCTCTCGGAGGTCGCGGTCGCGGCCGGGCCGCCCTGCAGCGGCGCCGCGACGGGGCGTCGCCGGAGGAGCGGAGGCAGCGGGCCGCGCTCGAGCGCCGGGCGTTCAGTGCGGAGGCGGACCCCGCGGCGCTCGCGGAGCTGGCACTGCTGCGCGCGCAGCGCCGCGACCGGGAGGAGGCGCTCGACGCCGCGGTCGCGGGTCTGGCCGCGTCCGTCGGACCCGCAGCGGCCCAGGGCCGGATCGGCCGCGGGACGGCGAGCGACCGGACCGGTGGGGACGAGACCGGCGAGACCACCGGAGCGGACGACTCCGACTCCCGCGCCTCCGCCCCGCCCCGCCCGCGCCGCCGCCTCGGGGTGATCGCGGCGCTCGTCGCCGTGCTCGGGCTCGCCGCCCTCGGCACGGCCGCCTCCGTCGCGCTGGCCCCTCGCCCGTCGCTGGAGGTCTTCACCGAGCCCTGGGCCGT
>NZ_PSVB01000046.1:0-2317 GCF_002932165.1 Rathayibacter sp. AY1F8 | reverse complement strand
GGGGCGGCTCGAGCGGGCCGGGTTCGAGAGGGCCGGGTTCGAGCGGCCCCGGTTCGAGCGGACGGGTTCGAGCGGGGTGGGCGGCGCGGGCTGGTGCTCGGCTCAGGAATCGCGCGGACAGCGGTGTGCGAGCCCGCGCTCGCCGGCGGTTCGTCCCTCCACAGGCGGGGTACCGGCTCCGTTGTCCCGATCCTGGTCACGGGCCCGGCCCGATGTCGGTGGTCGCTGATTCAATACATGTATGAGAAGTTCGGGTGACGCGATGCAGGCGGTCGAGGCGGTGCAGGCGGGCGAGACGACGCAGACGCTCGACGCGGTGCGCGCGCTCGCCGGTCTCGCGGCGGGGCTCGCCCGCTCCTCGGCACCGGTGCTGCTCGCGGGAGCCGTCGCCCTGCACACGGCCTACGGGGCGGCGTTGCTCGTGCCGGAGTCGTTCGCGCGGGGGAGCCGTCTCTCCCGGAGCGAGGCGGGAGACCTCGTGGAGCGCTCGATCCGAGCCGAGTTCGCGACGGCGCTCGGGATGTCGGAGCGCGCGGCGTCTCGACGTCTCGAGCATGCTCGGCTCCTCATCGAGGACCTCCCGGCGACCCGTGCCCTCCTGGCCGAGGCCCGGATCCTCTGGGAGGCCGGCGAGGTCGTCTGCGCCGCCGCCGCGACCCTCCCCGCTCCGTCGCGCGCGCCCTTCGACGAGCGGGCGGCCGCCGCGGCGCTCACGCAGACGCCCACCCAGCTCCGCCGGACCGTGGCGCGGTTGCGCGACGAGCTGCACGAGCAGCCGTTCACCGAGCGCCACGCCCGCGCCCGAGAGGATCGCAGCGTGTGGCTCGGAGCAGAGGCCGACGGCATGGCCACGCTCTGCGCCCTGCTGCCGGCCCCGGTCGCGGTCGGCGCCTACAACCGTCTCGACCGGATCGCCCGCTCGCTCCGCGACGGGGCGGACGCGGCGAGGATCGGGCTCGGTGCAGGTGCAGGTGCAGGTGCAGGTGCAGGTGCAGGTGCAGGTGCAGGTGCAAGTGCGAGTGCGAGTGCGAGTGCGAGTGCGACTGCGACTGCGACTGCGACTGCGACTGCACAGAGCGGTGCTGGTGCCCGTGGCGATGCTCCGGTGGCAGTCGGCGCGCGGACGGACGCTGGTGCTGGTGCTGGTGCTGGTGCTGGTGCCGGTGCCGGGCTCGGCGCGGAGACGGGTGGCGGCGCCGGTGGAGACGCTGACATCTCCCTCGGCGACGGCCGGACGCTCGCGCAGCTGCGGGCCGACGCGCTCGTCGATCTGCTCATCGACGGCGACATCTCCGCAGACGGATCCTCGGGAGAAGGAGCGAGCGCCGTCCGCGCCTCGGGCTCCGGAATCCACGCCTCGGGCTCCGGAGTCCGCGCCGACGTGCGCCTCACCCTGGCCGCCAGCACCGCCGTCGGCCTCGACGACGCGCCGGCCGAACTCGACGGCTACGGTCTCGTCCCCGCCGACGTCGCCCGGGAGCTCGTCCGCACGGCGGCCACCTTCACGCGGGTGCTGACCGATCCGGACACGGGAGTGGTGACGTCGGTCGGCAGGACCCTCCGCGTCCCGCCCCCTCGGATGCGCCTCCAGCTGCAGCTGCGCGACCGGACCTGCCGGTTCCCCGGCTGCACCCGCTCGTCCTCGACGGCCGAGGCCGACCACACCCTCGAGTGGCGGAACGGAGGCGAGACCGCCCTCGGCAACCTGGCCTCGCTCTGCGTCGCGCACCACCACGTCCGCCACGGCGACCGCTGGACCTACGCCCTCCATCCGGACGGCACCGTCGTCTGGACGACCCCCACCGGCCGTCGGATCACCGACCGACCGCGGGCGCTGCCCGGGGCTCCGCTGCCGCCCACGCGACGACCGACGCCGCAGTCGGCGCAAGAACCGGAGCCGGAGCCGCTGTCACCACGATCCTCGTCATCGCAGCTGAGGTCATCGCGACCGTCGTCACCTCGACCGTCGCCCTCGCTGCTGTCGCCGACGCGGCCGCGGTTCGTGGACGCGTCTCCGCCGTTCTGATCCGCAGCCCGACCTGCCGGGCGATCCGACACTCCGTCGGCCGCGAGGCGGTGCATCGCCGCGCCTGGACACGCCCAGGCGCCCTCGCGCTCTCGCACCTCCGGCGCCGCGAGGTCCGTCGGCACGTTGGCGCTTCGTCGAGCCTCGAGCTCCGAGCCCCGTGTCCCGGAGCTCCGAGCCTCGAGCCCCGTGTCCCGTCGTGCTTCGGCGCTTCGGGGCGTCGGCCACCGCATCCCGGTCCGCCCCTGTCCCCGGTCCGCCCCTGTCCCTGGTCCGCCCCTGTCCCTGGTC
>NZ_PSVB01000045.1:0-2466 GCF_002932165.1 Rathayibacter sp. AY1F8 | reverse complement strand
CGGCCGGGGCGGCGGGGTCGCTCCCGACCGTAGGCCTCCGCTGTTTCGCGCGCGTTTCCGGCGGGAGGCGCGCGATCCGGATCCGGAGCGGCCCCGCCCAGCGCCGAGCTGCACATCCACCTCGAGGGCACGATCGAGCCCGAGCACATCGTCGAGATGGCGCGCCGCAACGGGGTCGCCCTGCCCACCGAGGACCTCGACGCCCTCCGCGCCCGGTACTCCTTCACCGACCTCGCGTCGTTCCTGGAGCTGCACTACTCGAACCTCACCGTGCTGAAGACGGAGCGGGACTTCTTCGAGCTCGCGACCGGCTACCTCGACCGGGCGCAGAAGGCGAACGTCCGCCGCGCCGAGATCTTCTTCGACCCGCAGACGCACCTCGGCAACGGCGTCGCGCTCGACACCGTGATGAGCGGGATCACCCGTGCGCTCGGCCGGAGCGAGGAGACCCACGGGATCTCGACGGACCTGATCATGTGCTTCCTCCGCGACCTGGGCGCCGACGCGGCCGACGAGATGCTGACGGCGATCCTCCCCTGGCGCGAGCACATCGTCGGCGTCGGGCTCGACTCGAACGAGGTGGGCTTCGGCCCGGAGCTGTTCGTCGACGTCTACGCGCGCGCCGCGGCGGACGGACTGCGCCTGGTCGCGCACGCCGGCGAGGAGGCCGGGCCCGAGACGGTCGCGGCCACCGTCGAGCTGCTGAAGGTCGAGCGGATCGACCACGGGATCCGCGCGATGGAGGACCCGGAGGTCGTCGCGATGCTCCGCGAGCGCCGCATCCCGGTGACGGTGTGCCCGCTGTCGAACGTCGCCCTGCGCGCGGTGGACACGATGGCCGACCACCCGCTGCCCGCGATGCTCCGCGAGGGACTCGTCGTGACGGTCTCGAGCGACGATCCGCCCTACTTCGGCGGCTACGTGGATGAGAACTACCGCGCCCTGGTCGAGGAGCTGGGGATGGACGACGCGCAGCTCGAGCAGCTGGCGCTCAACTCCTTCGACGCGGCGTTCATCACGGAGGAGGACCGCGAGCGCTGGCAGGCGGAGGTGCGCGAGCACTTCGCGCGGTGAGCGCGTCACTGCCCAGAGAACGATCGTTCCCACCCTCCCCGCGCGCTGAGCCCTCGTTCCACGGTCGCACGCCTCCGCGCCCGCCCTACGCTGGCCGGATGACCCGATCCGACGGCACACGATGAGCTGGGCGCTCCTCACCGGCGCGATCCTCACCGAGGTGACGGCGTCGCTCGCCCTCCAGGCCGCCATCGAGTCGCCGGGCTGGTACGCCCTCGTGGTGGCGGGCTACCTGGCGGCGTTCGTCCTCCTCAGCCGGGTGCTCAAGGCCGGCATGCCGATCGGAGTCGCGTACGGCGTATGGGGCGCGTGCGGCGTCGCGCTGACGGCGGTCCTCGCGGCCGTGCTCTTCGGTCAGCCGCTGACGGGCGTGATGACGATCGGGCTGGTGCTGATCATCGCGGGCGTGCTGATGGTCGAGATCGGCTCGCAGCGAGCGCAGGCCGCGCGCCGGGCGGTGCGCTGATGGCCTGGCTGCTGCTCTCGGGCGCGATCCTCACCGAGGTCGCCGCGACGATGAGCCTCAAGCCCGCGACGGACGGCCGGAAGCGCTGGTACGTCGTGGTCGGAGTCGGCTACGTCGTCGCGTTCACGCTGCTGGCCGGGGCGCTCGCGCAGGGCATGCCGATCGGGGTGGCCTACGGGATCTGGGCGGCGGTCGGAGTCGCGCTGACCGCGGTGCTCGGGCGCTGGCTGTTCCAGGACCCCCTGACCTGGACGATGCTCGGCGGGATCGGCCTGATCATCGCCGGCGTGCTGCTGGTGGAGCTCGGGCGCTGACCGGCCGAGTGTCGTCGCGGCGGGGCGCCCCCCGATCAGCGGCCGTCGCGGCGGGGCGCGTCCCGCTGAGCGGCCGCCGCGGCGGGAGCGCACCTCCTCAGCGGTCGTCGCGGCGGAAGCGCTTCGGAGTCACCGGTTGTCGCGGCGGTACCGCGCCTCGCGGCCGGCGATGTGGAGGCCGAGCCCGGTGACCGCGACCGCGAAGGCGACCAGCACGCCGATGAACGCGATCTCGTCGCCTGCTCCGACCGCCACGGCCGCGACGGCGAGCCCGATCAGCGCGAGGGCGAGCACCACGGCGCCGACGGTCTCGAGAGGGCTCCATGCGGTCATGACTCCAGCGTGCGCTCGGAGCGGCGCGCGGGCAAGGGGCGGCAGGCGAACAGGACACGACGTCCCGCCGACCGCGGAGGTCCGCGCGGGTCCCAGCACACGACCCGTCCGCCCGGACGTCGGCCGACCGGGTGCTGCGGATCGCGGAGCTCGTCCGAGGCGGTCCGCGGTGCGAGCCCGCTCCGCCCGTCCTCGCAGGATCCGCACGGCGCCGCGTCCGTTCCTCGCGCTCCGCTGCGCCGCGACGGCCCTGCCGGCTCCCCGGCGATGCGCCAGGAT
>NZ_PSVB01000044.1:0-3960 GCF_002932165.1 Rathayibacter sp. AY1F8 | reverse complement strand
GGTCGCCGCGATCTCGGAGCCGAGGCTCACGTTCGCGGACGCCTCCTGCGCGACGACGAGCCGACCGGTCCTGCGGACCGACGCGAGCAGCGGCTCCCAGTCGATCGGGGAGAGTGAGCGCAGGTCGACGACCTCGACGCTCGTGCCCTCCTCGCCGGCGAGCTCGGCGGCCTGGAGGAGGACGGCGACCATCGGGCCCCAGCCGACCAGCGTGACCTCGGTGCCCGGGCGGACGACGCGGCTGGCGTGCAGCGGCGCGGCGGATCCGCTGAGGTCGACGTCGCCCTTGGGCCAGTAGCGGCTCTTGGGCTCGAAGAACATGACGGGGTCGTCCGAGGCGATGGCCTCCTGGATCATCCAGTAGGCGTCGTTGGGAGTCGACGGGCTGACCGCGCGCAGGCCCGCGGTGTGCGCGAAGTACGCCTCGTTGCTCTCCTGGTGGTGCTCGACCGCTCCGATGTGCCCGCCGTAGGGCACGCGGATGACGACGGGCATGGTGATCGCACCCTCGTGGCGGTTGGTCATCTTGGCCAGCTGCGAGGTGATCTGGTCGAACGCCGGGTAGATGAACCCGTCGAACTGGATCTCGCAGACCGGGCGGAAGCCGCGCATCGCGAGCCCGATCGCAGTGCCGACGATGCCGGACTCGGCGAGCGGCGTGTCGAGCACGCGCTTCGCCCCGAACTCGGCGTGCAGGCCCTCGGTGATGCGGAAGACGCCGCCCAGGGGGCCGATGTCCTCGCCCATCAGGAGGACTCGGTCGTCCTGCGTCATCGCGCGGCGGAGGCCGGCGTTGAGCGCCTTGGCCATGGACATGGACTCGAGCTGCGACCCGGTGAGGGGCGGCTGCGCGGCCGTCGTGCTGGTGTCGATCGTCATCACTCGCCTCCGAACGATTCTTCGTAGCGCTGCAGCCACGCCTTCTGCTCCTCGACGAGCACGTGCGGCTCCGAGTAGACGTGGTCGAACATGACGCCCGTGGGCGGGACCTCGAGGGCGAGGAGGCGGCGGCGGATGTCGGACGCGAAGTCCTTCGCCTCCTCGTCGACCTCGTCGAAGAAGGACTGCTCCACGCCCTCGCTCCGCAGGAACGCGGCGAAGCGGGTGATCGGGTCCTTCGCGACCCACGAGGCGAGCTCGTCGTCGGTGCGGTACTTCGTCGGGTCGTCGCTCGAGGTGTGCGCGCCGATCCGGTAGGTCAGCGCCTCGATGAACTGGGGACCGCCGCCGGAGCGCGCGTCCTGCAGGTGCTTGGCGGTGACCGCGTAGCTCGCGAGCACGTCGTTGCCGTCGATCTGCACGCCGGGGATGCCGAAGCCGGAGGAGCGGAGGTAGAGGGGGCTGCGCGACTGCGTGGCCACGGGGACCGAGATCGCGTAGTGGTTGTTCTGGAGGAAGAAGACCTCGGGAGCCTGGTAGCTCGCGGCGAAGACCATCGCCTCGCTGACGTCGCCCTGGCTGGAGGCGCCGTCGCCGAAGTAGACGACGACGGCCGCGTCCTTCTCGGGGTCGCCCGTGCCGGTCGCTCCGTCGAAGGTGAGGCCCATCGCGTAGCCGGTCGCGTGCAGGGCCTGCGAGCCGAGCACCAGCGTGTAGAGGTGGAAGTTCCCGTTCGTCGGGTCGGTCGGGTCCCAGCCCCCGTGTGTCGTGCCGCGCAGGAGCGCGAGGACGCCGAGCAGGTCGATGCCGCGGATCTTGCCGATGACGTGCTCGCGGTAGGAGGGGAACACGTGGTCCTGCGGGCGCATCGCGAACGCGGAGCCGACCTGCGCCGCCTCCTGGCCGTGGCTCGGGACCCACAGTCCGAGCTGGCCCTGGCGCTGCAGGTTCGCGGCCTCGGTGTCGAAGCGGCGGACCACCGCCATCTCGCGGTAGAAGGAGCGGTGCTGCGCCTCGTCCACCCCGTCGAGGTAGGAGGCGTACTGCTCGGCCGCGGGGGTCGGCGAGAACCGCCCGTCCGCGGAGAGGAACTGGACAGTCGGCGACTCCGTGCTGGTGGCTACCACCCGACTAACCTATCCGTCTCGCGGGGTGGCCCTCGGGGAGGGAAGCCACAATCTCGGCCGCCGCGCTGAGGAGCTTGTCGACAGAGCGCGCCTCGCCGACGGAGACGCGGATCCCCTCCGGCGGGAACGCGCGGACCACGACCCCGGCGCGCTCGAAGACCTCGGCGGCCCGCGCCGTGTCCTCGCGGGTGTCGAACCAGAGGAAGTTCGCCTGCGACTCCGGGATCGTCCAGCCCTGGTCGAGCAGCGCCCGCCAGAGGTCGTCGCGGAGGCGGGTGATGCGGTGGACGCGCTCGAGGAGCTCCTCGCGGTGCTCGAGGGAGGCGACCGCCGCGGTCTCGGCGAACCGGGTGACCGAGAGCGGGATGGCGGTGGAGCGGGCGGCGTCGAGGATCCGCGCGTGGCCGATCGCGTAGCCGACGCGGAGGCCGGCGAGGCCGTACGCCTTGGAGAAGGTGCGGGCGATCACGAGGTTCGGGTAGCGGCCGAGCAGGCGGGTGCCGTCCACGGCCCGCTCGTCGACGACGAACTCGGCGTACGCCTCGTCGAGGAGCACGAGGACGTCTCCCGGGACGCGCTCGAGGAGCGCCTCGACGTCGTCGGCGGTCGCGACGGTGCCGGTGGGGTTGTTGGGGCTGCAGACGATCAGCAGGCGGGTGCGCTCGGTGACGGCCTGGGCCATGGCGTCGAGGTCGTGGGTGTCGTCGGCGCGCAGCGGCACGCGCACGCTGGTGGCGCCCGCGGTCGTGACGAGCGAGGGGTAGGCCTCGAACGAGCGCCAGGCGTAGACGACCTCGTCGCCCGGGCCCGCCGCCGCGGTGATGAGCTGGGCGATGACCGCGACGGAGCCGGCTCCGACGATCACCTCCTCGATCGGGACGCCGTACTCCGCGGCGAGCGCTGTGCGCAGGGCGGTCGCCGCCGCGTCCGGGTACCGGTTGAAGTCGTCCACCTCGCGGACCCGCGCGAGCACGGAGGGCAGCGGGTCGAACGGGTTCTCGTTGGAGGAGAGCTTGAAGGCGTCGGCGGCGGCCGCGCGGCCCTGCTTGTAGGCGGGGAGCGCCAGGATCTCGGGGCGGAGGCGGACGGGAGGCTCCTGCTGGTCGGTCACCCGCCCCATGCTAGGCGGCGCGGCGGCGGGCGCCCCGCCGTTCCGCGCGCGCCGTCCCCCGCCCTCGACGGGTGTGCGCCGGGCCCCCTTCCCACCGGTCGAGCGCCGTGGGTGCGGCCCGGAGGTGCGGCCGACCCGGGTCTCGGATGCGCGAACCGCCCCGCTGACCGGCGCCCACGGCGGCCGTCCCCCGATTAGGGTGCAGTGATGCGGAGTCGAGGGCGAGCCGAGCGGCGCGGGGGTGCGCGCCCGCTCCTCCGGGGCGCCACGGCCGCGATCGCCCTGCTCGTCGCCGCCGGCGCGCTCACCGGATGCACGCCCTCCGCGGAGGGCACGCAGGCGACCCCGACTCTCCGCGAGACGTCCATCGACGTCGCCGCGCCTCCGGCCTACACCGCCGCGCGCGAGGCCGGCCTCGCGCTGCGGGACGACTCGCTCGCGCTCCTCACCGCGACCGACGGCACCGTCGCGGGCGCGGCCCGCACCGATCTGCTGGTGGCGATCGGATCCCTGAACGCAGCGCTCGAGGGAGTCTCGGCCGACGCCATCACCACCGCGACGACCGCGGCCGGGGAGCAGCGGACGGCGCTGGCCGAGCGCGTGCTCGGCCTCGCCACGTCGACCCTCGCCTCCGGTCGCGGATCGACGTCCCGGCGGGCGGTGCTGACCGACGCGGTCGAGCAGCTCCGGAGCGCTCTCGCCTCGGGAGCCGCGGTCGCTCCGCTGGCCGTCGCCGTGATCGAGGCGCGCGAGCCGCTCGTCCCCGAGCCGGGCAGCGGATTCGCTCCTCCCCCGCGCCCCGCGCCTCCCGCCGCTCCCCGGCCGACCACGGCGCCCGAGCCC
>NZ_PSVB01000043.1:3652-5197 GCF_002932165.1 Rathayibacter sp. AY1F8 | reverse complement strand
CCACTCCTACCAGCCTTTACAACGGTATGAGTGTAGTGATTATCAAGTTATCGGCTTATTAGTACCGGTCAGCTCCGACAGTCTTTAGTCCTGTCTTCCACATCCGGCCTATCAACCCAGTCGTCTGGCTGGGAGCCTCTCCCCCGAAGGGATGGAAATCTCATCTCGAAGCCGGCTTCCCGCTTAGATGCTTTCAGCGGTTATCCGTTCCGAACGTAGCTAATCAGCGGTGCTCCTGGCGGAACAACTGACACACCAGAGGTTCGTCCATCCCGGTCCTCTCGTACTAGGGATAGATCTTCTCAAATTTCCTGCGCGCGCAGCGGATAGGGACCGAACTGTCTCACGACGTTCTAAACCCAGCTCGCGTACCGCTTTAATGGGCGAACAGCCCAACCCTTGGGACCTACTCCAGCCCCAGGATGCGACGAGCCGACATCGAGGTGCCAAACCATGCCGTCGATATGGACTCTTGGGCAAGATCAGCCTGTTATCCCCGAGGTACCTTTTATCCGTTGAGCGACAGCGCTTCCACAAGCCACTGCCGGATCACTAGTCCCGACTTTCGTCCCTGCTCGACTTGTCAGTCTCACAGTCAAGCTCCCTTGTGCACTTACACTCGCCACCTGATTGCCAACCAGGTTGAGGGAACCTTTGGGCGCCTCCGTTACTCTTTGGGAGGCAACCGCCCCAGTTAAACTACCCATCAGGCACTGTCCCTGAACCCGATTAGGGTCCGAAGTTAGATATCCAGAGTGACCAGAGTGGTATTTCAACAATGACTCCACGAACACTAGCGTGCCCGCTTCAACGTCTCCCACCTATCCTACACAAGCCACACCGAACACCAATACCAAACTATAGTAAAGGTCACGGGGTCTTTCCGTCCTGCTGCGCGTAACGAGCATCTTTACTCGTAATGCAATTTCGCCGAGTTCGCGGTTGAGACAGCTGGGAAGTCGTTACGCCATTCGTGCAGGTCGGAACTTACCCGACAAGGAATTTCGCTACCTTAGGATGGTTATAGTTACCACCGCCGTTTACTGGGGCTTAAATTCTCAGCTTCGCCTTGCGGCTAACCGTTCCTCTTAACCTTCCAGCACCGGGCAGGCGTCAGTCCGTATACATCGTCTTGCGACTTAGCACGGACCTGTGTTTTTAGTAAACAGTCGCTTCCCACTGGTCTCTGCGGCCATCGAACGCTCCCGGAGCAAGTCCGTTCACGCCTCAGGCCCCCCTTCTCCCGAAGTTACGGGGGCATTTTGCCGAGTTCCTTAACCACGATTCTCTCGATCTCCTTAGTATTCTCTACCTGACCACCTGAGTCGGTTTGGGGTACGGGCAGCTAGAACCTCGCGTCGATGCTTTTCTTGGCAGCATAGGATCACCGATTTCGACTTGCGTCTACCCATCAGATCTCAGGCTATATGAACGACGGATTTGCCTATCGTTCGCCCTACATCCTTAGACCGGGACAACCATCGCCCGGCTCGGCTACCTTCCTGCGTCACACCTGTTAATACGCTAAACGCACCAGCACGGGAT
>NZ_PSVB01000043.1:1882-3556 GCF_002932165.1 Rathayibacter sp. AY1F8 | reverse complement strand
GGTCGTACGCTAGGCCCAACGCTTCACCCCGAAGGGATCCATCAAAGGGATTCAGATACTTAGCACTACTGGATTGTCTTGGGCGGTTCTTCGCCGGTACGGGAATATCAACCCGTTGTCCATCGACTACGCCTGTCGGCCTCGCCTTAGGTCCCGACTTACCCAGGGAAGATTAGCTTGACCCTGGAACCCTTGGTCTTCCGGAGGACGGGTTTCTCACCCGTCTTTCGCTACTCATGCCTGCATTCTCACTCGTGTGGCATCCACGGCTGGTTCACACCGCCGCTTCACTCGCCACACGACGCTCTCCTACCCATCAACACGGCTGGACCACGAAGGCCTACCACTAATGTCAATGCCACAACTTCGGTGGCGTGCTTGAGCCCCGTTACATTGTCGGCGCGGAATCACTTGACCAGTGAGCTATTACGCACTCTTTCAAGGGTGGCTGCTTCTAAGCCAACCTCCTGGTTGTCTGTGCAACTCCACATCCTTTCCCACTTAGCACGCGCTTAGGGACCTTAGTTGGTGGTCTGGGTTGTTTCCCTCTCGACTATGAAGCTTATCCCCCACAGTCTCACTGCTGCGCTCTCACTTACCGGCATTCGGAGTTTGGCTGACGTCAGTAAGCTTTTGGGCCCCATCGGCCATCCAGTAGCTCTACCTCCGGCAAGAAACACGCAACGCTGCACCTAAATGCATTTCGGAGAGAACCAGCTATCACGAAGTTTGATTGGCCTTTCACCCCTATCCACAGCTCATCCCCTCCATTTTCAACTGAAGTGGGTTCGGTCCTCCACGACGTCTTACCGTCGCTTCAACCTGGCCATGGATAGATCACTTCGCTTCGGGTCTAGACCCTGCGACTGAATCGCCCTATTCGGACTCGCTTTCGCTACGGCTGCCCCACACGGGTTAACCTCGCCACAGAGCACTAACTCGCAGGCTCATTCTTCAAAAGGCACGCCGTCACCCCTACAAGGAGGCTCCGACGGTTTGTAAGCAAACGGTTTCAGGTACTATTTCACTCCCCTCCCGGGGTACTTTTCACCTTTCCCTCACGGTACTTGTCCGCTATCGGTCATCTGGGAGTATTTAGGCTTATCAGGTGGTCCTGACAGATTCACACGGGATTTCTCGGGCCCCGTGCTACTTGGGATACTCTTCACGCCATAACACCATTTCGACTACGGGGCTCGCACCCGCTCTGGCCAGGCGTTCAAACCTGTTCGTCTATGATGCGCTGTAACGTTCACCGGCCGGCAGACCGGAACGAAAAGTCCCACAACCCCGGCCATGCAACCCCTGCCGGGTATCACACATGACTCGGTTTAGCCTCTTCCGCGTTCGCTCGCCACTACTGACGGAATCACTGTTGTTTTCTCTTCCTGTGGGTACTGAGATGTTTCACTTCCCCACGTTCCCTCTACCCGCCCTATATATTCAGGCGGGAGTCACCAGGTCACCACAAGGGGCCTGGCGGGGTTTCCCCATTCGGAAATCCTCGGATCACAGCTCGTTTATCAGCTCCCCGAGGCTTATCGCAGATTACGACGTCCTTCTTCGGCTCCAGATGCCAAGGCATTCACCGTTTGCTCTTATGAACTTGCTAATCACATGAGTTAAGAAACTACAACTCGAAAAGTTGCAGATCCAATGATTTGCATGACTGGC
>NZ_PSVB01000043.1:0-1789 GCF_002932165.1 Rathayibacter sp. AY1F8 | reverse complement strand
AAAGATCCGGAGAGTCGACCCCGCCACCCGAAGGCAGCCGGCCCGGTCCCTCAGGACCCAACAGCGTGCATGTACCCGACTCCACCGCCCCGACGCGTTCCCAACCCGAAGGCTGTACTGACGCGAGACGATCTCACCGAGCACCTAGTTCAATGTTCCACCCATGAGCTACCAGCAAAGACATTCGCTTTGATCTGGCGCCTGGAACACCCTGCGGTGTCCAGATGCTCCTTAGAAAGGAGGTGATCCAGCCGCACCTTCCGGTACGGCTACCTTGTTACGACTTAGTCCTAATCACCGATCCCACCTTCGACAGCTCCCTCCTTGCGGTTAGGCCACTGGCTTCGGGTGTTACCGACTTTCATGACTTGACGGGCGGTGTGTACAAGGCCCGGGAACGTATTCACCGCAGCGTTGCTGATCTGCGATTACTAGCGACTCCGACTTCATGAGGTCGAGTTGCAGACCTCAATCCGAACTGAGACCGGCTTTTTGGGATTCGCTCCACCTTACGGTATCGCAGCCCTTTGTACCGGCCATTGTAGCATGCGTGAAGCCCAAGACATAAGGGGCATGATGATTTGACGTCATCCCCACCTTCCTCCGAGTTGACCCCGGCAGTCTCCTATGAGTTCCCACCATGACGTGCTGGCAACATAGAACGAGGGTTGCGCTCGTTGCGGGACTTAACCCAACATCTCACGACACGAGCTGACGACAACCATGCACCACCTGTATACCGACCTTGCGGGGCAACCATTTCTGGAAGTTTCCGGTATATGTCAAGCCTTGGTAAGGTTCTTCGCGTTGCATCGAATTAATCCGCATGCTCCGCCGCTTGTGCGGGCCCCCGTCAATTCCTTTGAGTTTTAGCCTTGCGGCCGTACTCCCCAGGCGGGGAACTTAATGCGTTAGCTGCGACACGGAGACCGTGGAAAGGTCCCCACATCTAGTTCCCAACGTTTACGGCGTGGACTACCAGGGTATCTAATCCTGTTCGCTCCCCACGCTTTCGCTCCTCAGCGTCAGTAACGGCCCAGAGAACTGCCTTCGCCATCGGTGTTCCTCCTGATATCTGCGCATTCCACCGCTACACCAGGAATTCCATTCTCCCCTACCGCACTCTAGTCTGCCCGTACCCACTGCAGGCCCGAGGTTGAGCCTCGGGTTTTCACAGCAGACGCGACAAACCGCCTACGAGCTCTTTACGCCCAATAATTCCGGACAACGCTTGCACCCTACGTATTACCGCGGCTGCTGGCACGTAGTTAGCCGGTGCTTTTTCTGCAGGTACCGTCAAGCCGAAGCCCTTCTTCCCTACTAAAAGAGGTTTACAACCCGAAGGCCGTCATCCCCCACGCGGCGTTGCTGCATCAGGCTTTCGCCCATTGTGCAATATTCCCCACTGCTGCCTCCCGTAGGAGTCTGGGCCGTGTCTCAGTCCCAGTGTGGCCGGTCACCCTCTCAGGCCGGCTACCCGTCGTCGCCTTGGTGAGCCATTACCTCACCAACTAGCTGATAGGCCGCGAGTCCATCCTTGACCGAAAAACTTTCCACCCGCACCCGATGCCGGGGCAGGTCGTATCCGGTATTAGACGCCGTTTCCAGCGCTTATCCCAGAGTCAAGGGCAGGTTACTCACGTGTTACTCACCCGTTCGCCACTAATCCACCCAGCAAGCTGGGCTTCATCGTTCGACTTGCATGTGTTAAGCACGCCGCCAGCGTTCGTCCTGAGCCAGGATCAAACTCTCCGTAAAAAAATTACGACCCCCAACCCCGAAGAGAAGG
>NZ_PSVB01000042.1:0-6279 GCF_002932165.1 Rathayibacter sp. AY1F8 | reverse complement strand
GCGTCGGCCAGCTCCCGGGTCCCTCGCTGCCCGCCGGGTACCCGTAGCGCGACACCCGGTCCGCGTGCCACGCGCCGCTCCCGGGCCGCACGATGCGCCCGCCCGCCCCGGCACCCCCACCCCGACCCCACCGCCCCCGGCCCCGCGGACGCTCCGCTCCCGCCGTCTCAGGCCGCGAGTCCGCCGAACAGCAGTGACACCGTCATCGCGATGACGACCGAGTCGAAGGCGGACGCGATGACGACGTTCGCGCGCACCAGGCGCCAGCCCTCTCTCGAGCGGATCTCGGCCGAGACCGTGGCCGCCGTCGTGGACAGCAGGAGCGCGAGGGTCGCGTCGTCACTGAAGTGCGGCGCCTCCTCGAAGGCGAAGCGCACCTGCGACCGCCGGGGCGACCGCGACTCGAGGCGCAGGCAGGCCTGTGCGACCGAGAGGACCATCAGCACCCACGAGCTCGCGACGGCGAGCAGGGCGGCGGCGAGGGAGAGGGGCTCGCTGCGGGACTCCGTCCTCTGCGCGATCGCCACCGTGACCACGATCGCCGGCACCGCCGCCGGCAGCGCCGCCGGCAGCGTCGTGCCGGTCACCCCGGTCGCTCCCGCCATCCGCGAGAGGAGGCGCCGCTCGCCGCGCGCCTCCTCCTCGGCGGTGCTCCGCAGCGCCTGCTCGTCGAGGCGCGAGAAGGAGGCGGCGCTTCGCAGCGCCTGCTCGTCGAGGCGCGAGAAGGAGGCGGCGCTTCGCAGCGCCTGCTCGTCGAGGCGCGAGTAGGAGGCGGCGCTCCAGCCCACGGAGAGGGCGGTGGAGAGCGGCCGGCCGAGCAGATGGACCGGAACGAGGGTCGCCGTCGCATCGACGGCCCCGTCGCCCGGAGCGAGCGTCCCCGTCGCCAGGACGAGCAGCACCACCACGATCGTGACCAGGAGGCGCACGCACACCCGGAACAGATCCGAGCGGGGTCGTCTGCGCGCGGTCATCGCCGTCCTCCCCGTCAGAGGCCCGGAGCGCGCCTCGAACAATATCCACGCCGTTCCGTCCTGCGGTGTCCCCGTGCACCACCGGGCCATTCGTTGCAACCAACAACAAATCCCCCGCGCACCCGGCAGAATGGACCCATGACCTCACGGAGCAACTGGGCGGGCACCTACGAGTACCGCGCCGCCGCCATCATCGAGCCGGAGTCCGTCGAGGAGGTGCAGCGCCTCGTCCGCGAGAACGAGCGCGTCCGCGCCCTCGGCAGCCGCCACTCCTTCAACTCCCTGCCCGACACCCCCGGCGCACTGCTGCACCTGGGGCACCTGGCCTCCGACCCCGTGATCGACGCCGAGGCGAGCACCGTCACCGTCGGCGGCGCCACCCGCTACGGCGTCGTCGCCGCGCACCTGCACAGCAACGGCTACGCCCTGCACAACATGGGCTCGCTCCCGCACATCTCGGTCGCCGGCGCCATCGCGACCGGCACCCACGGCTCGGGCGACCGCAACGCGAACCTCTCCTCCGCCGTCTCGGCGCTCGAGCTCGTCACCGCCGACGGCTCGCTGCGCACGATCCGCCGCGGGGAGCCGGGCTTCGAGGGCGTCGTCGTCGGCCTCGGCGCCTTCGGCATCGTCACCCGCGTGACCCTCGACATCCAGCCGACCTTCGACGTCCGCCAGGACGCGTTCGTCGACCTGCCCTGGGAGCGCGTGCTCGACGACTTCGACGCGATCACCTCCTCCGCCTACAGCGTCAGCCTCATGACCCACTGGTCCTCGCCGACGGTGGAGCAGCTGTGGCTGAAGACCAAGGCGGCGGCGGGATCCGTCGCCGACGTCGACGCGACGCACCTGGGCGCGGTCGCCGCCTCCGCGAGCCTCTTCGCCGTCTCGGAGGGTGTCGACTCCAACCTGAACCCGTTCGGCGGCTCCGTCGGACCGTGGTCCGAGCGCCTGCCGCACTTCCGCCTCGACCGCGAGCCGAGCGCGGGCGACGAGATCCAGAGCGAGTACATGGTGCCGCGCGCGAACGTCCGCGAGGCGATCGTGGCGCTGCGCGCGATCGGCGAGCGGATCGACGACGTCCTGCTCATCACGGAGCTGCGGACCATGGCGGGCGACGACCAGTGGCTCTCCCCCGCCGGAGGCCGCGACAGCGTCGGCGTGCACTTCACCTTCAAGAAGGACCGCGCCGGCGTCGACGCCGTGCTCCCCGCCGTCGAGGGAGCGCTGCTGCCGCTCGGCGCCCGGCCGCACTGGGGCAAGCACTTCCTCGCCGGAGCCGACGAGATCGCGCCGCTCTACCCGCACCTCGAGGAGTGGCGCACCCTCCGCTCCGAGTGGGACCCCTCGGGCCGCTTCGCGAGCGACTTCCTCCGCGACCGCCTGCTCGGCTGAGCGGCACCCGCCCCGCGGGACCAGGCAGGTTCCGCGGGACGGGGCTCACCGGACGCAGCACAGGACGGGGCTCACAGGACGCAGCTCGCGGGACGCGGCTCTCGGAACGCCGCTCAGAACAGGCGGGCCGCGTCGGCGGGCTCGACGAGGTCGCGCACCAGCGCCGGGATCCGCTTCCGGAACGGGAAGAACCCCCGCGACGCCGACGGCCACGCCGCACCGTCCCAGCGGCGGCGCACGGTGACGAGCGCGACCCCCTCGTCGGCGAGAGCCGAGCGGAGCGCCTCCACCCGCTCGCCGACGGGCCCGACCGGCGCGTACGGAACGACCACGGTGTCGATCCGCTCGGAGACCGCCCAGTCGACGACCGTCGCGGCACGCGCGTCCGCCAGCACCCGCGCCGGCCGACCGCTGGAGTCGGAGGTGCGCTCGGCGGCGTCGGCGAGCGCCGCGGCGGTGAAGGCAGCGACCGCGTCGGAGACTCCGGACGGCGAGCGCCCGCCCGCGTCCCCGGCGACGGCGCACGCGACGAGGCGCTCGGCCAGACCCGGCTGCTCGGCGAGCAGGCTCTCCGCCTCGAGGTCGTCCTCGTGCAGCAGGAGGCCGGGGCGGGCGCCGACGGTCCCCACAACGTCGTCCTGCTCGAGCGGTGCCCGCGGCGGGAAGGGCTCCTCCGTCAGCGCGGGGGCTGTGGTGGCGAGGCCGCTCGGCGAGAAGCGCCCCTCCGTGTAGCGGGCGATGTTGGACGCGGAGGCGAGGTAGGTCTTGCCCGGAGTCTGCAGGCCGGCGACCCATCGCCACGACAGGGTGTTGGACGCGGCGTCGCCGTCGAGCAGGTGCCGGTAGAAGAAGTCGGCGCCGAGCTGCCAGGGCAGTCCGAGGGTGAAGATCCAGATGCTCGCGAACCACATGCGGGTGTGGTTGTGGAGGTACCCGGTCTCGACGAGCTCGCTCACCCACGCGTCCATCGCGTCGATGCCGCTGTGTCCGCCGATCGCGTCGAGGTACCCGGGCGGAGGATCGCCCGCGGAGGAGTCCGCCACCTCGCGGCGGTAGCGGCGCCAGACGTCCGGGTTCTGCTCGAGCCAGCCCTTCCAGTAGGTGCGCCAGAACACCTCCTGGACGAACTTCTCCGCGGCGGTCAGCCGGTGGCGCGCGAGGACCGCGGCGACGACCTCCCGCTCGGTGACGAGGCGGTGGCGGAGGTAGGGCGAGAGCCCGGAGACGTTGTCCCGGGACGGTCCGAGGTCGTGGTTGCGGTCGCGGGCGTAGGCGGAGCCCGCGCGGGCGACGAAGTCGTCGAGCGCCTCGAGACCGGCGGCTCTGGTCGGGATGAACATCGCCCCATCATCGGCGTCGGCCCGGTGAGAACACCGGCGGCGGCCTCCCGAGTGCGCTCCGGGGACGGAGGTGCCCGCCGAGCGCTCGTCAACGGGGTGACCGGCGCCTCCGACCCGACGTAGCGTCGGAGGACGAGAGGGAGGCCGCCATGCCCCGCGAGGAACAGATCCCGTCCACCATCGAGCGCTCCGACGAGCACGCGCAGAAGCTCTGGTCGGCCGCGCACGACTCGGCCGTCGACAGCTACGGCGACGGCGAGCGCGCCCACCGCACAGCCTTCGCCGCGCTGAAGCACGAGTACGAGAAGGTCGGCGACCACTGGGAGCGCAAGGCCGAGAGCGGCCCCTCCGACTCCCGCGCCGAGGGCCACGGCCGCTCCCCCGGGGGCGAGACGGCGGGCGGAGTGGACGCGAACGCGACCAAGGCGCACCTGATGGACCTCGCCAAGCGCCTGGACGTCTCCGGCCGCTCGCGCATGACGAAGGCCGAGCTCGTCGAGGCCCTGCAGAAGGAGAGCACTCGACGGACGCGCGACGCGCGGTGAGGGCAGGGGGCGGGGTCGGGAACAGCCGCCCCGCCGAGCCCCGGCCCGCTCAGTCCAGCGCGTCCCGCATGGCCGCCATGCCCAGCTCCAGCTCGGCGAAGGTGGTCGACAGCGGCGAGAGGCCGATCCGGATGCCGTCGGGTCGGCGGAAGTCCGGCACGATCCCGTCCGCCTGCAGCCGCGGGACGAGGCCGGCGAACGACTCGTGCGCGATCGTCACGTGCGAGCCGCGCCGGGCGGGGTCGAGCGGAGTCGCCACCCGCACCCCGCGCGGCACCAGCCACGCGTCGGCCAGCTCCAGCGCGTACGCCGTCATCGCCTCCGACTTCGCGCGCACCGCGGGCATGCCCACCGAGGCGATCAGCGCGATCATGTCCTGCATCGCGAGCATCCCCGTGATCGGCGGGGTGCCGCTGAGGAAGCGCCGCATCCCCTCGGCCGGACGGTAGCCGGGTCCCATCTCGAACATGTCGGCGACGCCCATCCAGCCCTGCACCGGCTGCGTGAGCGAGCCCTGGTGCCGGGAGGCGACGTACGCCCACGCGGGCGCCCCCGGGCCTCCGTTCAGGTACTTGTAGGAGCAGCCGACCGCGAGGTCCGCGCCCCACGCGTCGAGCTCGAGCGGCACGGAGCCGACGGAGTGGGAGGCGTCCCAGAGCACGAGCGCGCCGGCCTCGTGCGCCTGGGCGGTGATCGCCGCGGCGTCGGCGAGGAACCCCGAGCGGTACGCGACGTGGCTGAGCAGCACCAGCGCCGTCCGCTCGCCGAGCACCGGGGCGAGGTCGTCGGGGCCGACGCCGCTCTCGGGGTCGGAGTCGATCCAGCGGAGCGTGCTGCCGGTCTCGGCCGCGATGCCCTCCAGCACGTACCGGTCGGTGGGGAAGTTGTCGGTGTCCACGACGATCTCGTCGCGCCCCTGCTCCGCCTGGCGGGCGATCGCCGCGCGGGCGAGCTTGTAGAGCAGGACGGTCGTGGAGTCGGCGACGACCGTCTGCCCGGCCGCGGCTCCCAGCACCGCGGAGCCGAGGGCGTCGCCGACCTCGAGCGGCATGTCGAGCCAGCCCTCCTCCCAGCCGCGGATGAGGCGGCCGCCCCACTCCTCCTCCGCGAACCGCGCGAGCCGGGCGACGCTCGCGCGCAGCGGCCGGCCGAGCGAGTTGCCGTCGAGGTAGGAGCGGACCTCGGGGGTGCGGACGAACAGCTCGGGGCAGTGCGCGAGCGGGTCCTGGGCGTCGAGCGGATGCATGCCCTCACCCTAGGTCGCGGGCGCCGGGCGCGACGCGTGCCGCCGGGGCCCCGGATCCGTGCCGCCGGGGTCCCTGACGGGTGCTGCCGGGGCCCCTGACGCTGCTCGGACGCCGCCCACTGTCCAGAAGTCGTCGCACTCGGCGTCGACTGCGACGACTCCCGAGCACTCGCGAGCCCTCACCCGGAGCCCCTCCCCCCCACTGTCCAGAACTTGTCGCACTCGGCGTCGACTGCGACAACTCTTGAGCACTCGCAAGCGCTCACCCCGGAGCCTCCCCCACCGTCCAGAACTTGTCGCACTCGGCCTCGACTGCGACAACTCCTGAGCACTCGCGAGCCCTCACCCGGAGCCCCTCCCCCCCACTGTCCAGAAGTCGTCGCACTCGGCGTCGACTGCGACAACTCCTGAGCACTCGCGGACCCGCGCACTCGAGCCGGTCGCCACTCCTCCGAAGTCGCCGTACTCGCGCTCCAGTACGGCCGCTTCCGCATGGTCGTGGAGCCGCCGGGCCCGTCCCAGCGGTCGTCGCCGAGTGCGCAGGAGTCGTCGCACTCGAGCTCGGGTGCGACGACTCCTGGACAGTCGCGGGAGCCGGAGGAGAACGGAGCAGGAGCCGGAGGAGAACGGAGCAGGAGCCGGAGGAGAACGGAGCGGGAGCCGGAGGAGAACGGACCTCGAGCCGACGAGCGCCCCCGGACCCGCGAGCACGGCCGCGCACCTGGGAAGTCAACGGGCGGACGCCGCCCCCCGCCCCGCCTAGCCTCCGAGGACGGCCC
>NZ_PSVB01000041.1:0-7267 GCF_002932165.1 Rathayibacter sp. AY1F8 | reverse complement strand
CACTGACCTCTATGACCGAGGGAAGGCAGTTCACGGCAACCGACTTCGCGAAGACCTACCGCTGCCCGTAGCTGGATACGCGACCGGTGAACGATCCCCTAACGGGACGACCCAAGTCCGATCGAAGGTCAGTAGGCGACGTCAGCGGGCGCTGGCTTCCCGACTCGGCTGTGATCGGGCCGACGGGCTCGGTAGGAAGATCCGGCCAGGAGGACACCTGCAGTCACAGCAGCTAGCGACGTGGCGACGCCGGTAAAGGGCAAGGTGTCCGCGACATCCCACGGGAGAAAGAACGCTCCAGGGTCGGTGAGGGGGTTGATGACCATGAGGAGCCCAACACCAATCAGCGTGACGGGTCGTCCTGGCGAGAGTACGAAGGCGCCGAATATCACGAGCGGGAAGGCGATGGCCCAGACGATCGTTGTGGCGATCCACGTGAAGTCTGACTGTGTGGCGCTGTAGCAACCCTCGTTCAGGCCACCGAGGCACGAGCTCCAGTGCACCAGGAACGCGGCGGCACCAGCAGCCCCGAGCAAGGCGATTGTCCATCCAACCAACTGGCCTGACGTCGCGAGTCGCTTCATGGGCTCAACATAGAACTCGAAGGTGAACCTGAGCTAGATCCACACGGTCGAAGCGAAGGCCACCGCCCCCTCGCCCCGATGAACGATCTCCATACGGAACAAGCGGTCGTTCGACCGTGCCGTGGGCTGCTCAACCGATGATCATGGCGGTACGCAGAGCGAGAACCCAGCTGGTGACGGCGCCGACCACGCCCAAGGCGAGCAGCAGCGACCTCCATCGAGCGTGAGAGCGCCTGCTGGCGCGCATCGCTACGACCAGGAGAACAAGGGTCGCGAGGGCGACAGAGCACAGAGCCGGCCACGCGACGTCAAACCCCGTGCACTGAGGCGGAAGGGACTCGTTGCACGCGAACGAGAATCCGTCGAGGAAGACGCCCGCGACGAGGGCGAGGAGAGTGATTGCGCCCGCGATCGCTGCGGAAGCCTTGAGCGACAGCGTCTGCACAACATCACTATCGGACCAACGGGTGAACGGCAGGAGCGCGCTGGACCACTCGGGTCAGATCCGCATCGGTGAACGATCCTCTTACGGGACGGCCATTGCGCTGACCGGGAGACTCTCCGGCTAACGTGGCTACATGCGGCAGATCGTCCATCTTCATCGGAGGGCCGCTCTCTGTGCTGTACCCGTCGGCGTGGTGCTGGGTGCGCTGCTCGGTCTGGGATTGGTCCTTACGGGTAACTCCGACTTCCGCGAACAGGGCGGGTGGGGCGCCTTCGCCTACTTGATTATGGTGGGCGCCATTATCGGTGGGGTCAGTGCCCTGGCTGCCGTCGCCGGAGGATTCGTGGCGATTCTGATCACTCTGCGGTCGGGACGAGCCACCGAGTCGTCCCCGCTGATCAGCCCTATTGGGCCGGCCGTAGGGTCGAGCGTTCCGTGGGTTGTTGCGGCCGGCGTAGCTGCCGTCGTGGGTGATCCGATGACGGCGGGGATCGCTGTCGGTCTCGGTGTCGTGGCGGCTGTAGTCGGCGGGGTGAGTGCTGCACTACTTCTTCGAGGGGTGAAGTACTCGAGCATCACTACTGCGGCTGACGATTCCGGCGCGCTCACGTCGGTTGTGCAGACGAACTCGAAGACCTGAACGTTCACGGTCATCTGCACGAGGTTTGGGACGCAGCGACGAGCTGTGCAGGCGACCGTGAGGAACGACAGGCGCTCGGTGTCGCGTCTGCGTGCACCGATGAACGATCGTCCACCGGGACGGTCGGCGGACTAGCATTTTCAGCATGGGGCGACGCCAGCACACTAAGGCTCTAGTCCGGTTGGCGTGCGCGGGTACGCTCATGGGCATCTCACTGTGGGTGACCTGGACGACGTCGTCCTACTGGCAGCCATGCACAGGCGCTAGATGGAATGAAATGAACCCGTCCTGCGCTGAGGCCATGTCGTCATACGACCTCATGCCCCTTCTGTATCTCTGGGGCGCCCTCGCTCTCGTCGTTGTAGCTCTGGTGGTCGCACGCCTCGTTCCCTGGGTTCCCGCAGGGGTAGCGACGGTTGCAGCAGTTGTTATCGCCTGCCCTGTGGCAGACCCAGGATTCTTCTGGGTCGAATGGGGCAGCGCCGACAGCACTCCCGGACACGGCCTCTGGACAGCGTGCTGGATTGCAGCAGCCGGTCTAGCCCTCGTCTACCCGTCACGCACCCGGAACCCGAGTATTCGCACAAACACGCCGGATGGAGCAGCTACTACACCGTCCGTCGCTATCTGATCGTTCGGCCCGGTGCACTCCGGGCTGAACACTGCGACGCGATTCGCTTGCGGTGACGCGCTTGCCAGTGGGTCAGGGCAGGCAGCGGAAGGGACGGCGACGGCGCGCGAGAACGAGCAGTGGCCCAAAACGTCGGACCGTCGAACGATTCCCGCACGAGACGTCTCCCGTAGCGATGCCGGTGAGAGCGGCACACCTAGACTCCTCGCATGACCGCTCCGTCATCCGTGGACGTGCCGCGGCGCCGGCGCCGTCCGGCCCGTCGACGCCTGTCCTTCTTCGGTGTCCTAGGCGAGCTGCTGATGACCGCAGGGGTGCTCGTTCTGCTGTTCCTCGCCTGGCAGCTGTGGTGGAACGACGCCGTAATCGCAGGCCGGCAGACCGATCAAGCGGCTGAGCTGCGCCAGAGCTGGGGCGATGGCGCGCCGTCCGCTGAGGTGCCGTCACAGCCGAGCGCTGAGCCGGCCGCGCCTGTTGACCCGGTGATCGCGCCGGTCGCGGCTCTGGACACGACGTTCGGGAACCTCTACATCCCCCGGTACGGCGAGGGGTGGGTGCGCACGATCGCTGAGGGCGTCGACGCGGAGAACGTGCTCGACGTGGGCAGCATCGGCCACTACCCGGGAACGCAGATGCCCGGCGAAGTGGGGAACTTCGCGATCGCCGCGCACCGCTCCGCCGCCGGCGGAGGAATGCACCTCATCGATGAGCTGCAACTGGGTGATGCGATCTACATCGAGACCGCCGACGGCTGGTACACCTACCGGTTCCGGAACCTCGAATACGTGCAGCCCTCCGAAGTGCAGGTCATCGATCCGGTCCCCTGGACGAGCGACGTCGCTCCGACCGACCGCCTCATCACGATGACGAGCTGCAATCCGCTGCTGTCGACCGCGGAGCGGATCATCGCCTACGGCGTCTTCGAGTCGTGGCAGCCCCGCTCCGCCGGAGCGCCCGCCGAGCTCGCCGCGTCCCTCGCGACCTGACGTCCGGCGTGGTCGCCGGCGCCCTGACGAGGGCGGCGAGCCGATTTCGTGCTGCGGCAGACGTTTGCGGGTCGGGTGGACATGTACAGGATGAACCCGCTTTCGAAGGAGCCCGTCATGACTGCCGCCCCTGACCGAGACCCCCTGGACGTCCTGCTGAATGAGTCCAGCCCCCGCACATCGACAGTGACGGACGACGTCGCCGCCGAGCTGGCCGAGCTGCAACAGCTCGCGGCGGCAGAGGCCCGCGTCAGCCGCCACCGCTGGGCCCGTCCTGCGGTCGCCGGAGTCGCTTCGCTGGTACTACTCGGTGGCATGGCGACAGCGGCCGCCGCGGCGACGGGCGCGTGGTCGCCGTGGGCGGAGACGCCGGACGCCTCGATCACCTATTCGCTGCCCAGCGGTGTCCAATGCGAGGAGCGCATGGGAGACGTTCAAGGGACCGATCCGGCGGCCGTCGCCGTAGTCGAGAACTTCTACCAGACGACCGACATCGACGCTCTCCTCAGCGACGGTGCGCTCGAGGAGACCGTCGCGCAACTGCGCACCGAGGACCAATCCTTCATCAACGCTGACGGATCCCGCACGTCGGCCGGCTACGGCACCGAGTTCTACAACGCCGACCGGGAGTACTCGACCGCGGTTGGACGCATCATCAGCAACGCCCTCGACGCCGAACTCGCTGCGCAGAACGTCGACGTCGACGCCGCGAACCTCAGCATCGCGGGCGAGGCCCGCTGCCCCGGAGCGACCTGGTGACCCGCCAGAAGTCCGATGAGGCGGAGCGACTCGCCGAGGCGCTGCGCGTCGCCTCGCCCGACTTGCTCAAGTACCTGCAACGCCGCCTCCCTCTCGAGGACGCCGCCGACGCACTCGGGGACGTCATGCTCACCGCATGGCGCCGTGTCGGCGCCCTTCCCCGCACCGCGGAGGAGTCGCGGATGTGGCTGTTCGGCATCGCCCGGAACGTCCTCTCGAACAGCACCCGCACTGAGAACAGGCGAGCCGACCTCTCCAGCCGGCTCCGCGGCGTCCTCACGACCGCTTCCACCGAAGGACGCCCCGCCGACGAAGGAGTCGACGTGCGCGATGCGATCGCCAGGCTCGCGCCAGAACAGGCCGAGCTCGTCCGCCTCATTCACTGGGACGGCTTCTCCATCACCGAAGCCGGACAACTCCTCGGCGTCCCCGCGTCCACGGCACGCACCCGCTACCAACGAGCACGAGAAGACCTGCGGTCGACCCTGGCGGCATCACGAGCAAGCGACGACGACGCCAAGCCCCTCCGAGCGGTCCGCTGAAAGCGTCCCGCAGATCGATCCCCATGCGGGACGGTCAGATCACCGGGGTTGATCCGCCCCTCCGAGCCGCGGAAGCACGCCCTCTACGCGCGTGTCCCGTCAAGCAGTCGCATGTGCTCCTCCTCGCTGGCCCTCCGCCAGCCGTAGGGCGCGACAACCACGTACGTCACGCCGCCCTCCTCAACTCGGAGGCGTCCGCTGGAAAGCCCACCGGTCCCCACCTCTTCATCGATCCACACGAGCAGCTGCGAAGTCCAGTCCGCTGCATCTCGCGGAGTGGCATAGATCCAGGGCTGATCACTTCCCGACGACGGCAACGCGATCCTGATCCGAGCCGTGTGACCGCCGACCTGCACAAGCCGAAAGTCGAGCAGACCAACGACCAGCCGCACGTCATCGATCCGGTAGTCGTACTCCGAAACCGGATGACGCCGCCGCACCCCGACAGCCTCGAGCGCTGCGGCAAGCTCGGCGTCCGGCAACATGCGCTGATCCTCCCAGACGCCCGGCCAGCGATCCCCTCACGGGACGGGTTCTCGAATATTTTCATCGTCGCGTCGTCAGTTCGGGGTCCTGCCGGACATGTACAGAGTGAAGGCCACTCGAGCGCACAGGAGCAGATCATGACCACCGAACCTCACGACGCAGACAGCGATCGAGCGATGAACGCGCTCCTGGACGAATCGGCGCCGCCAACCCCACTGGCGGAAGCCGTCTCCGACTCCTCTCTTCGAGAGATGGTTCGCGGAGCGGAGTGGAACGCGCGACGCGGCCGGCGACAGGCGACGCCTCGCGCGCTCGTGATCGGGACCGTCGTCGCTCTCGCTCTGGGCGGTACGGGAGCGGCAGCAGCAGCGACGCTCTCCGGGTGGCAGCCGTATGTGGCGAATCCGGATTCCGTTGTCCACTTCACGCTGCCCAGCGGAAGAGAATGCGAGTTGCGCAGCGTCGTCAGGGGAGGCGATCCGGAGGACATCAAGGAGGCGCAGGACGTATTTCGCACCACCGACGTGCTCGCCCTCGCCGACATCGACGGCGAGCTAGCCCGGATCAGTGCTCAGGACACGATCGACCGCGATAACGGCGACACCGTGGTGCCCGCGACCGAGGTGTACTCCGAAGATGAGCTGTACCGCCAAGCCGCGGTGAACGCGATCACCGACGTCGTCTGGGACGAGCTCGAGGACCGAGGGGTGGTCGATCCCGTCGCCGGCTCAGACCTCTCCACCGGAAGCCAAGACGACTGCGCGAAGTTCACCCAGGCAGACCTCACCCAGTGAGCCGCCGCGACACGCGAGCCGATCGCGTCGTGGCCATCCTCGACGCCACAGCCCGTGACCTTCTGAACTACCTCGAACGCCGAGTCGGCGCCGACGACGCTCCCGACGCACTCTCTGAGACGATGACGATCGCGTGGCGCCGGTCATCATCCATGCCACTGCCGGACGAGGACGCCCGCCTGTGGCTGTTCGGTGTCGCAAGGAACGTCATCCTCAACACCAGCAGGACGCGCCGGCGCCAAGACCTCCTGGCCGAAAAGCTCCGCGGCACCGTCGAACCCATCGAAGCGACCGGAGAACCCTCCGACGTCGCCCTCGACGTTCAAGCAGCGCTGAGCAAGCTCTCTCCGGAGCTGGCAGAACTGGTGCGGCTCGTGCACTGGGACGGCTTCTCTCTCAGCGAGGCGGCTCAGATCGTGTCCGTCCCGCCGTCAACTGCGCGCAGCCGTTATCAGAAGGCGAAGCGCGAGCTCGGTGACCTGCTGTCCTTACCGCCCTCGGAACGAGCACTCGGATCTGCAGAGAAACGCAGGGTCTGACGCGCTAGCCCATCCCCTTACGGGACGCCCTCTAACCCGTTCCCGTACGGGACGATGCGAGCGCTAGTCTCCTCGCCGTGATCATTGATCTAGAGCCCGGCGACGCGCGGTGGGCGGCCGCTCTTCTCGTCCTCCGCGAGCTGCGCCCCCATCTCACTGACGAACTGCTCGAGCTGGTACTGCGAGAAGGCGCGCCCCAAGGTCTCCGCTTCACCGCCCTACTGCAAGACGATCGCTGCGTGGCTGTCGCCGGCTGGCGAGTAGTCGTCAACACGAGCGCCATCAGGAAGCTCTACGTCGATGACCTCTCCACCGCCGCCACCGAGCGATCCCACGGTCACGGCGCGGCACTCCTAGCCGCCCTAGCGGAGCGAGGCCGGGAACTGGGGTGCAGCGCGATCGAGCTCGACTCCGGCGTGCAACGCTTCGAGGCGCATCGCTTCTACCTGCGCGAACGGATGGACATCACCGCCCATCACTTCGCTCGACGGCTCGACCAGTAAGTGCAACGGGCTGCCTCCCCGCACCGTTCAGCAGGGGACCGCCACCGGACGCCGGATGTCAGTGGGTAGTTTCACCGTCCGGACGACGATCCCCTTACAGGACACTCTCGGTCGCGAGTCGGTTGCTCCTCGTGGTGAGAGCCGCGTCACGCCTACTGTTCTCTCGTGGGAGAACTCAAGGTAACGAGCTCGGCGGCGATCGAGGCCGCTTCACGTCGCGCCGAGGGGTGGATACGCCGTGGTTGAACGCCTGGACAGCTGGGACCCGAGCAGACTCTCGCCGGACCGGCAGACACCACCCCGCCAACGACGGTTGGTGAGACTGTCGATCGCGCTGGGAGCTCTAGCCGTCGTGGCG
>NZ_PSVB01000040.1:0-8744 GCF_002932165.1 Rathayibacter sp. AY1F8 | reverse complement strand
GGGCCGCACCGGCCGGGGCCGGGCGGGGTGGGAGCGGTGCCCTCGGCGGGCGCATCGGTAGACGGCGCACCGGTGGACGGCGCACCGGTCGACGGCGCGTCGGTCGAGGTGGAGTGCAGCGGTGTGGCGCTGGAGGTCGGCGTGCTCGACGGCGTCGCCGCGAACGCGGCGGTCGAGCCGAGCGCGACGAGTCCGAGGGCGCCGACGGCGATGCCGATGGTCAGGGCGCGCTTCTTCGGACGGCGCGGCCCGAAGCTCGAGCCCTTCTCGGCGGGGGTGGTCGACTCGGTCATGGGTGTCTCCTCGTTCCGGCCCGGTGCCGACCCCGTTCGGGATCGGTTGCGGCCGGTTCCATCTCAGATTCGAAGGCGAATCTGAAGCCGGACTTAAGAACAGACCCTCCACAGCAGACGCCGGGTGCGCCCCGATCCGCGGCCCCTAGGTTCGAGCACATGCCCTCCTCCGCCCGTGTGCTCCTCATCGAGGACGACGACGCCATCCGCTCCTCCGTCGAGACCGCGCTGCGCAGCGAGCGCTTCACGGTCCGCGGTCTCGTCTCCGGCGAGGACCTCGCCCAGGAGCTGAGCACCTTCGCTCCGGACCTGGTGATCCTCGACTGGATGCTCCCCGGCCCGAGCGGCATCGTGCTCGCCGAGCGGATCCGCCGCAGCAGTGACGCGGCCGTGATCATGCTCACCGCCCGCGACGCCGTCGACGACCGCCTCCGCGGCTTCGACGAGGGCGTCGACGACTACGTGGTGAAGCCGTTCGTGCTCGCCGAGCTCGTCAAGCGCGTGACCGCCGTGCTGCGCCGCCGCGGCCGCATCCCGTCCGTCGTCGAGATCGGAGACCTCGTCGTCGACCCGGAGTCGGGCCGCGCCCGCCGCGGCGGCGTCGCCCTCGACCTCACCGCGACCGAGTTCCGCCTCCTCGCCTTCCTCGCCGGGAACCGCGGCCGCACCCTCACCAAGACCCAGATCCTCACGCAGGTCTGGGGCTACGACCACGTCGACCCGAACCTCGTCGAGGTGCACCTCAGCTCCCTCCGAAAGAAGATGGAGGCGCACGGCGACCGGCTCGTGCACACCGTCCGCGGCCTCGGCTACCGGGTGGAGGCGTGAGCCGCGCCCAGCCGGGCGCGCTGCGGACCGGCTCCCTCCGCCTCCGCACCGTCCTGGCCGTGCTCGCTCTGCTGGCCGTGCTGCTCCTGGCCCTCTCGGCGACGGTGCAGGCGGTGCTCGGCGAGCGCCTCCGCGACCAGATCGAGGAGCGGCTGCAGGACCGCGCCTCCGCCGCCGCCGCGCTGGTCGGCACGATCGCCGACGACGCCCTCGCCTCCCGCCTCTCGGCGCAGGGCGTCTCGGTGCGGATCACGAGCCCCGAGGGCGAGGACGTCGTGGCCGGGCCGAGCCCGGAGCAGCTGCGCCTGGGCCCTGGAGCCGCCGACCAGCTCGGAGAGCCGCCGTCGCCGCCCGGCACGAGCTCCTCCTCCGGAGCCGTCCCGCCCCGAGCCGCCTCCGCCGCCGTCACCGTCGTCTCGAGCAGTGTCGCCGCCGACGACGAGCTGATCACCCTCGAGTCGACCCTCAGCGACGGCACCCGCCTCGAGCTCACCAGCGAGGCCGGATCGGTGGGCAGCACCCTCGCGCAGCTGAACGGGATCCTGCTCGCCGCGTCGGCCGTGTTCCTCCTGCTGGCCGCCCTCGCGCTGATCGTCGTGGTCCGCGCGACCCTCCGGCCCCTCGAGCGGATGACCGACGTGGCCCGCGACATCGCGCACGGCGACCGCGGGCGGCGGCTGCGCCCCTCCCGTCCGCGGACCGAGCTCGGCCGCACCGCGACCGCGTTCGACGAGATGCTCGACGACCTCGAGCAGGCCGAGCGCAGTGCCCTCGCCGCCGAGGCGACGGCCCTCGCGGCGGAGCAGCGGATGCGCGCGTTCGTCTCGGACGCCGCGCACGAGCTGCGGACGCCGGTCGCCGGCATCCAGGCCGCCGCCGACGCGCTCGTCCGCGGCGACGGCGGCGAGCAGGAGCGCGAGCGCCTCTCGGTGCACGTCGTGCGGGAGTCGCTGCGCGCGGGCCGCCTCATCCAGGACATGCTGCTGATGGCGCGGCTGGACGAGGGCCTGGCTGTGGAGTCGCGTCCGTTGGACCCCGCGGGCGTCGCCGAGGCCGCGATCGAGCGCCAGGAGCTGCGCCGCCCGGGCCTCGCGATCGAGCTGCACCGGCCCGCCGAGCCGCTCCGGGTCAGCGCCGACGCCGACCGGCTGGCCCAGGTGCTCGGCAACCTCCTCGAGAACGGCGCCCGCTTCGCCCGCTCCCGGATCGACGTCGCCGTCGAGGCGGCCGCCGACTCCGTCACGATCACCGTCGACGACGACGGCCCCGGCATCGCCGAGGCCGACCGTGAGCGCGTCTTCGACCGCCTCGTCCGCCTCGACGACGCCCGCAACCGCGCCGACGGCGGCTCGGGCCTCGGCCTGCCGATCGCGCGCGGGCTGGCCCGGGCGCTCGGCGGCGACCTGGTGGCGCAGGAGGGACCGGTGGGAGCGCGGTTCCGGGTGACGCTGCCTCGCGCGGGCTGACGCCGCCCCGCTCCCCCTAGGCTCGACGGGCGCGCGGGCCCCGCTCCGCCGGGACGGCAGGAGTGGCTCCATGGACAGGGACGACGCGGAGCAGCGTGTCCGGCAGGCCCGCGACGAGGCCCCGAGGTTCGGGAGCGGTCCCCTGCTCGCCACCTTCACCGTCCGGCACCGCCGCGGACTCGACGTCGCCTTCGTGCTCGACGGCGCCGACGGCGACTTCCAGATCGGAATGGGCGCCGCGTCCGACGACTTCCGGAGCGTCCTCACCGTCGGGGTCGACCGCGAGGACGGCCGCATCCGCGGCGTCTCCAGCTGGACCGTCGACGGCCGCGAGAGCCGCGTGCCCGTGCGGATCCTGCACCGCTCCGCCACCGTGGTCATCGTGGAGGCCGCTCCCCTCCCCCTCGACCGGCGCCCGTCCTCGCTCAAGTGCTGGTCCTTCCTCCGCCGCGCCTCCGCCGACCACCACTCCGACGTGCTCGGCTTCGTGTCCCCCGACCTGGCCGACCTCCCCCCGGTCCGGCTCCTCACCGATCCGCGGGCGCGGCGCGGGCGCTGAGCCGGCCTCGCGCGCGAGGGGACGGATCCCCGCCCGACCCGCAGGCGCCGGTGCGATCATGCGCTGACGTGATCCCGCCCGGAGGTCCGCCCGACCCGGAGGAGCGCTCGTGACGCAGGAAGTGCAGTCGACCCGGCTGCGGTCGCTCGGGAGCGAGGCGTTCTTCGGGGCGACGGTGGTCGTCGCGGCGGCGTGGTCGGGCGCCCGGGCGTTCCAGCTCTACGGAGGGTGGGGCGTGGTGCTCGCGGTGGCCGCGGTGATCGTCGCGGGGCTCGGCTTCGGGATCCGACGGCGCGTCGAGGAGCGGTGGTCCCGACCGATCCTCGAGAGGCTGCGGGCCGAGCATCCGGACGGCGGCGTCACCGCGGTGCTGAACACTCCGGAGACACTGGCCTCGCTGCGGACGCTCGCGGTCGCCGGAGCCGCGGTCGACCTCCCGGCGCTGCGCGCGGCGAAGCCGGACCCCGTGCTGCTGGCCGTCGTCACCGCGAGGGCGCTCTCGCTGTTCCGTGCCGACGCGGACCTCTCGCCGATCGCGTTCCTGCCCCTCACCGCCGGGGACGCCCCCGAGTCGGTGACGGGCTACCACCACGGTCACGCGCTCACGGCTCCCGTTCTCACGGTCCGGCAGCAGGGGACGGAGCAGCGGCTCGCCCTCTTCCCCGCCGACGGCGCGAGGACGATCACCGGTGTCCTCGGCCGCTGAGCGAGGCCCGCTGCGCATCGCCGGGAGTCTCCGCCCCGCGGCGGATCCGGCAGCGCCGCGCCGCGCGTAGCGTCGGGCGATGGACATGTCACTGCTCGGCACCAGCGTGGTCGCCGCCCTGTGCGGGGCCGCGTATCTCGGAGTCGCGATCCTCGCGGTCGCGCAGGTCCTCCGCTCCGGCCTCGATCCCCTGAGGAAGGGCCTGTGGACGATCGCCGTCGTGGTGGCGCCCTTCCTGGGGTCGATGGCGTGGTTCCTCGTCGGGCGGCCCGGAGCGCGAGCCTGAGACGCGGCTCAGCCCGCACCCATGCCTACGATCACCGATCGCGCAAGCACCTGCTCGCGGGGCGCCCGCACGTCAGCATGAGCGGGATGGACACGATCGAGGAGGCGGGCGCCTGGGCGCGCGCTCTGGTGCGCCGCGAGTTCGGCGTCGGCCTCGTCGACCTGGAGCCCGTCGTCGGCGGACTCGACCACGGAGCGCGCGTCTGGTGCGCGGCCGACGGCTCCGGGGCGCTGTGGAGCGTCAAGGCGTCGGCCCGCGACGGGCGCTTCGGACTCGCGCTCTCGGCGTCGCTGGGAGAGGCGGGGGTGCCGGGCGTCGCGGCGCCGCACCGCGCCTCCGACGGGCGCCCCTGGGCGGAGGACCGGGGGCTGCGGGTCTCGGTCGCGCCGTGGATCCTCGGCGAGGACGCGGTCGACTCCGGCGAGGACGCCCTCGACTGGGAGGGGTTCGGCGCGGTCCTGCACTCCGTGCACGACGCCGAGCCGCCGACCCTCGCGCCTCCCGTGCGGCGGGGCATCCGCCGCGTCCGCCGTCCGCTCGCCGACCTCCTCGCCGAGACCGACGAGAGGATCGACGCGCAGCCGGAGTCCCGCCCCCTCCTCACCGCGCTTTGGCGCGGTAACCGCTCCCGCCTCGACGCCCTCGCCGGCGCCGAGCGGCGGCTGAAGCGCGCCCGCACGCCCACTTCCCGCGTGCCCCTCCACGGCGACCCACATCCCGGCAACGTCGTCATCGACGAGAGCGGCCGCCCCTGGCTGATCGACTTCGACGAGGCCACCGTCGCCCCGCGGGAGGCCGACCTGCTCCTGATCGAGCTGGGCGTCATCTACTCGCGGCCGATCAGCGACGTGCAGCGCTCGGCGTTCCGCGCGGGCTACGGCGAGGCCCTGATCGACGACGAGCGGATCGTCCGCTTCGGCTGCGTCCGCGCGGTCGAGGACGTGGCCGCCACTGTCGCGCTGGCCCTCGCCGACCCGGAGCCGGAGGAGCGCGAGGCCGCCCCCGTGCCCGCCTCCCGCCTCGGCCGCGCCGCCTCGGCGCTGCCCGTCCCCACTCCGCTCGACCTGCTCGCCGGCCAGCTCGGCCCGCACGGCCTCGTCTCGCTCGTCGAGACCGCCCTCCGCCGCCCCGCCTGACGCGGCCCTCCGACCCCGCCCCCGTCCGACCCTTCACAGCAGGAGACCACCCATGCGCAGACGATTCATCCCCCTCGCCGCCGTCCTGGCGTCGACCGCCGCCCTCACCGGCTGCAGCGGCTTCGGAGGAGGAGGCGGCGGTTCGGCCGACGCCGACTCGATCACCTTCACCACCTGGGCCAGCGAGTCCGAGCAGGCGGCCTTCGAGTCGCTGATCACCGACTTCGAGGCCGAGCACGAGGGGGCGAGCGTCGAGCTCAACGTCGTCCCCTACGACCAGATGTTCAGCAACATCGACGCGCAGCTGTCGTCGGGCGAGGCCCCCGACGTGTTCCGCGTCGACTACGGCAACCTCGGCGTCTACTCCAGCCAGGAGCAGCTGCTCGACCTGACCGACCGGATCGACGACTTCGACTCCTTCACGCCCGCGTTCCAGGAGGCCGTCTCGTTCGAGGGGAAGCCCTACGGCGTCCCGCACCAGACCGACGTGTCGGCGCTGCTGGTGAACACGCAGCTGCTCGCGGCGGCCGGCATCACCGACGTGCCGACCACCGCCGACGAGGCGTGGACCTGGGAGGAGTTCGCCGACGCCTCCGCGAAGCTGCGCGCGAGCCTGCCCGCCGAGCAGTACCCGTTCGTCTACAACTGGCAGCTCGGCGGCACGCCCCGCTGGCTGAGCTGGCTGTTCGAGGCCGACGGCACGCTGCTGGAGGAGGACGGCACCACTCCGGCGATCGACTCCGCCGCCGGTGCGAAGGCCCTGGACTTCACGAAGAGCTTCTTCGACAACGACTGGGTCCCGCCGACCAGCTCGGTGAAGTCCGCCACCTACGCCGACTCCTTCTTCACGGAGCAGACCGCGGCGATGGCGTTCGCCGGGTCCTTCCTCGTGCCGGACATCGACGACCTCGCCGACTTCGAGTGGACCGCCACGCCGATGCCCGTCGACGAGCGCGGCGCGACCGACCTCGGCGGCAACGCCCTCGTCGCCACGGCCGACACCGACAACCCGGAGCTCGCGACCGAGTTCCTCTCGTTCATGACGCAGGCCGACACCATGGCCGAGTTCTGCGCGGCGACGAACGAGCTGCCCACCCGGTCCGACATCGACCCCGCGTCGATCGACTTCGCGGTGCGCCCGGACGTGATGCCCGTGTTCGTCGAGCAGGCCGCGACGATCACCCCGCGGGACGTGCAGCAGCTCACCTCGCCGTTCCTCGCGAAGATCTCCGTCGCGATGCAGGACCAGCTCGAGGAGGCGTTCGTCGGCGGACGCAGCACCGAGGAGACCCTCTCCGGCCTCGGTGCGGCCATCCAGCAGGCGACCAGCTGATGACCGCCACCACCCTCCGCGGCCGGGCGGGCTCCTCCGCCCGGCCGCGGTCGGCCCGCAGGCGCGAGGCCCTCGCCGGCTTCGGCTTCGTCGGCCCGAACCTGCTCCTGATGGCGCTGTTCCTGTTCGTGCCGATCCTCTGGGCGATCCAGCTCTCGTTCCAGGAGTCGCGCGGCTTCGGCACGCCCGAGTGGGTCGGCTTCGCGAACTACCTGCGGATGGGCGCCGATCCGGTGTTCTGGCAGAGCCTGGGCAACACGCTCCTCTTCACCGCGGTCACCGTGCCGCTCGAGCTCGCCGGCGGCCTCGGCCTGGCCGTGCTGCTCAACTCCGTCCTGCCCGCGCGCGGGATCTTCCGCACGGTGATCGTGCTGCCCCTGGTGATCTCGGGCGTCGCCTCCGGGATGATCGCGGTCACGATCTTCAGCGAGTCCTCGGGCATCGTGAACAAGGTGCTGAGCTCGCTGGGCGCCTCGCCGGTCGCGTGGCAGTCGGACGGCTCCGCGGCGATGATCTCGGTGATGCTGACCGCGGTGTGGCTGCGGATCGGCTTCAACATGGTGATCTACCTGGCGGGCCTGCAGAGCGTCTCGCCCGAGCTCTACGAGGCCGCGCGGATCGACGGAGCGACGCGCTGGCAGCAGTTCCGCGCACTGACAGTGCCGCTGGTCGGCCCGTCCACCTTCTTCCTGCTGATCATGAACGTGATCGCCTCGTTCCAGGTCTTCGACATCGTCTTCGTGATGACGGGCGGCGGCCCCGGCTTCTCCACGTCGGTGCTCGGCACCTACGCGTACCGCAACGGCTTCCAGGTCCGCGAGCAGGGCTACGGCGCCGCGCTCGGCGTCGTCATCCTGCTGGTCTCCCTCGCCTTCACCTACCTGCAGTGGCGCACGAGCCGCACGCGCGACCTCGTCGACTAGGAGCCCTCATGTCGTCCTCCACCGTCACCACGCCCGCCGCGGTCGCCGCGGCCACCGCCCGCGAGACCCCGCGCCGGCGTCCCTCTCGCCGCGACGGCTCCCGCTCCGGACTCGTCGTCCGCCTCGTCGTCGCGATCGTCGCCTCGGCGGTCGTGTTCTTCCCGCTGTACTGGATGCTCGTCATCGCCTTCTCGCCGCGCGGCGAGGTGTTCGCGCCCGGCCCGCCCCGCTTCTGGCCGAGCGAGATCTCGTTCGAGAACTTCGCGACGGTGTTCGCGCGCTTCCCCGTGGGCGAGTGGTTCGTCAACTCGGTCGTGATCGGGGCGTTCGTCACGGTGTTCACCGTCGTGGTGAACCTTCTGGCCGGCTGGGGCTTCGCGCGGCTGCGCTTCCCGGGGCGGAACCTGCTGTTCCTGCTCGCACTGGCCACGATGATGATCCCGGTGCAGGCGATCATGGTCGCGCAGTTCAAGCTCGTGACCGGACTGCATATCTACGGCACCTACTGGTCGGTGATCCTGCCCGGAGCGGCGGCGGCCTTCGGGATCTTCCTCGCCCGGCAGTTCTTCCTCTCCATCCCGGAGGAGCTGATCGAGGCGGCGCGGATCGACGGCGCCGGCCACCTGCGGGTGTTCCTGCAGATCGTGCTGCCGCTCTCGAAGCCGCTGATCGCCGTCCTGATCCTGCTGACTCTGCTCGGCAGCTGGAACGACTTCGCCTGGCCGCTGATCGCACTGAAGGACAACGAGCTGTTCACGCTGCCGATCGGCCTGCTCTACCTCAAGGGCCAGTCGACGCCTGACTACAGCGCGAGCATGGCGCTGGCGCTGGTGTCGGTGCTGCCGATGGTGCTGCTGTTCCTGTGCTTCCAGCGCTACTTCGTGCAGGGGTTCGCGCGCAGCGGCATCCGGTGAGGTCGGGCGGCGGCACGGGCGGAGGCACGGGCGGAGGCACGGGCGGAGGCAAGGGCGGCGTGGAGCGGTCGCCGCGGCGGGACGCTCCTGACCGGACGGGGCAGGAGAGGACGTGGAAGGAGAGGACAGAGCAGGGCCGGAGAGGACGGGGCAGGAGAGTGCCGACGGACGCTGCGGGCGGCGGGCGGCGGAGAACGAGAACCACGTGGAGGTCGTCCGGTCGTGATCTCCCGAGTTCGACGGCTCTCCTGCGCGGCGGGGGCGTCCGCCAGCCGGAGCGGGGCGGGAGCGGACCGGGGC